>JBEAZU010000433.1:0-10741 GCA_041169945.1 Bacteroidota bacterium | reverse complement strand
GAGGCAAAGCTTTAGGATGAGCCGCCCAAGTCAAGACCACTTTAGGACGTTTCTTGGTTTTCAATTCTTCAATGGTCATCATATCAGCCAAAGACTGCAAAGGATGCAAAGTAGCAGACTCTAAACTGATGACAGGCACGCCTGAATATTTGATAAACTTCTGAATGACTTCTTCTTTATAATCCGTTTCCTTATCATTCAAAGAAGGAAAAGAACGAATACCAATAATGTCGCAATACTGCCCAATTACCGCAGCGGCTTCTTTGATATGTTCTGAAGCAGCACCATCCATCACCACATCATCGCGAATTTCAAGCGTCCAGCTATCAGAGCCAACATTCATATCCATCACACGCAAACCAAGGTTGTGCGCTGCTTTTTGGGTACTTAATCGGGTTCTTAAACTTGGGTTAAAATAAATCAATCCAAGGGTTTTATTTTTCCCTAATTCACTGTCTTGTAAAGGATTCTCTTTCAACTCACGCGCCAAGGCTACAAGTTGATTGATATCCAGACGTCAAATATCTCATTTTCTTTAAATTTTAAATTTTAAATTAAGAATTAAATAAACATTTAAAATTCAAAATTTAAAATTCAAAATTACATTCCTAAGCGCTCATCACCTTACGATAAGTTTTATGTAATGCTTCAAGAAACATATCCAAGCTTTCTTTTTTCACATTTAAAGCAGGAAGTACACGCAACACATTTTTATTATAAGCATTGCCTACAAATATTTTATGGTCAAATAGTAATTTGTTTCTTAGGTTTTCGATAGGAAAATCAAATTCTATTCCAATCATTAAACCCTTTCCACGAACGTCCACTACTTCTTCAAGGCCTTTTAAATTATCCGTTAGGTAATTTCCTAGGGTAATCGCATTGGTCAATAAGTCTTCGTCTTTGATCACATCCAACACCGCAATGGCTGCCGCACAAGCCAAATGATTTCCACCAAAAGTGGTTCCTAACATGCCATATTTAGCTTTGAGCTTAGGGGAAATAATGATACCTCCAATTGGAAAACCATTTCCCATTCCTTTGGCCATCGAATAAATATCGGCTTTGACACCGGCATAACTATGAGAAAAGAATTTACCACTTCTACCATAGCCACATTGTACAGAATCAGCAATAAAATAGGCACCAAATTTATCACACAAATTGCGTATAGCTTTTAAAAATTCATCTGAGGCCACATTAACCCCACCAACACCTTGAATACCTTCAATAATTACGGAAGATACCTCTTCACCGTATTGGGTAAAGTAGTTTTCTAAAGCGTCGACATCATTAAAAGGCAAAATTATCGCATTGTCAGTTTCATTTACTGGGGCAATTAAGGCTTTATTGTCAGTTACCGCAACCGCTAAAGAAGTACGGCCATGAAATGAATGGGTGAATGAAATCACTTTTTTTCTACCATTGGCAAATGAGGCTAATTTTAAGGCATTTTCATTGGCTTCTGCACCAGAGTTACATAAAAATAATTGATAATCATCAAAACCCGATAATTTACCAAGTTTCTCTGCCAACTCTTGTTGTAAAGAAATTTTAACTGAATTTGAATAAAAACCAATTTTATTCAATTGATTACTAACCTTTTGCACATAATGAGGATGTGTATGCCCAATAGAAATTACCGCATGTCCCCCATATAAATCAAGGTATCGGTTGCCATTGGCATCCCATAAATATTCGCCTTGGGCTTTAACAGGTTCAATGTCATAAATTGGGTAAACATCAAATAAATTCATCTTATATAGCAATTAGGTGTTAATATATCATTTCAAAAGAATACAAATCTACTCTTTTCTACATTTATTTCGAATTAATTAAGGCAAATTTCAATTGATAATAAACTTAACGCCAAATTTAAATCCTATTGAATTGCAATTAAAAAGTTTTTTCAATTCTTGGCGAGGCACATTCGTATTGGTGATGGTATAATTTTTATCTATAGTATCCACATAAATATATTCCTTCGAAGCAACAGAATACCCGCCTAAAATATTGGTACCATCTAATGTAGCAGAAGTCATACTCCCACTTTCATATGTTTGATTTAATGCAACATAATTCATTTCAACAAATAAAAAGCCTAATCCTTGATATACCATCTTTTCTACCCCTATACTTGAGGTTAAGCCAATGCCTGACCCGGAAATATCTTTGTATGTCCAAATGAAATTACCATACAATTGATGGTCATAATTTTGAATTTCTTGTCTTGTGCTTAAGCCTATAATCGTCCCGAATTTCATATAAGGGGAAATAAATTTTCCGGGATAGCGTAAAACGATGTTAGGATTTATTTTTAAAATATCTGCCGAATAAGCGGTGTTAGCTCGTATTGTTACTTGCTGTGCTAATCCATTCACCGTATCGGTGTATTGGTCACTACTATTGAAAGATTGGCTTGCACCATATTGTTTTCCTAAATTGAATTCTACAGCTATGTATTTATTAAAATAGAATCCTAATCCTGCAGCAATATCTCCCCCTTTACCGTAAGACAAACTGTTCAAACTAAAACTTGAAGCGGTTTGGGTAATTTCGCTACTGCCACCCAATGGTAAATTATACCCCAAATTGGTATTCAAATAAAACTTATAATCGAGCTTGTCTTGGTAAATAATTTCATTGGAGGAGTCATATTTCTTTGCCGTATCTTTGTTATCCGCATTTTCATCCCCATAAGTAATCCTATTTCTTTTTATTTGCGCATTGCTAGTCAAAGCAAACATGAAAACAAATGCCATACACACATAAAACTTAACTTTCATTTGATATCATTTATAAGGTACAAAAAATAATATATACCACAAATGTATAAAACCCAAGTCAGAAAAAAATTTAGGATACTTAAAACTTTTTATATAATTTGCAGCCTAAGGAAAAACTATATTTATCATGAGAAAAATCATATTTATTCTATTAACCTTGTTGCCATTGACCATCATGGCACAATCAAAGAAAAAACCTGTAGCGGCAAAACCTAAACCGGTGACTATATTACCTTTAGATTCCGTAACTCAAAAAGTAACTTACGCTGAAACTTTGGTAATGGAAGGGAGAACAAAAGAACAATTATACAAAAGAGTGCAATCGTTTGTTGCCGATCCCTCTAAAATTAAAAAGGATGACAAAGTCAATGGTATTTACATTTACCAAGGTACCTTTAACGTTGCTTATCCTGGCCCAATGACAGGCATCACCCATAAAGGAGCCGTAGATTATACGGTAACATTTAATTATGAAAATGGACAATATGCTTATGTTATTACAGACTTTATCCATACTGGCGTAAATGCAAACGGAGGTCACTTAGAAAGTAAATTTCCGGAATGTGATCGTTATATTTTAACGCCTGCAGGATGGAATGCCATTAAAGTACAAACCAGAGCAGAAATGGAAAGATTAGTGGAATCAATCCATACCTCTATGAGAATGCCATAGTAATATTGATAAGGAAACCGGTTAAATTACAAAATCGGTTTCCTTATAAAACTCTTTTTTCCCATCTGTCCATAAAATTTTAGCTTTCCATAATCCATTACTCAATTGAGATAAAGGAATATTAAAAGAGGACGAATCCCCATTAGCTTTCAATTGCATTTGAAAATCTTTTTTAGCATCAGAAGGTCTGTAAAACAACAATTTAGCGGTCGTAAAATGCTTGGCAGGAAAAGTAATTTTAGCCAATTTTTCAGCAGCAACATAATTAAATATTAGTTGAGATTCGGCCTCATTAGCATTCTTCATTCTTCCAATCTGATCTTGGTATTGGATTTCTTGTTCATAATAATCTTTCGATACCAAATCAATATCTTGACGCATGGCTTTTACAGCTAACAATCCGATAAAACCAGCGAAAGCAATATATGCAAATACAATTTTATGTCCCCAATTCATATGTTAATTTTTACGTAGGTGTATAATTATTTATTTTACTGCCTTATTTAATAAGCTGGAGATAGAAATTTGGTTTTTACTTCTTCAATTTTCTTCTCTCCTGAATATATTTCTACGATTATTTTAGTGGTAATCCCTTTTAAATTACTTTTAGGAATATCAACAATAAAAACACCATCTAATAAGCTATTTTTATTTACTTGTACATTCTTTTGTCCTCCCATGATTCTCAAAGATGCTTGAGGAAAGTCTTTCACTTTTAAGGTAATAGGCATATCTTGGAAAGTTTTATTTACCATTTGTAAATTATACATATTGCTAATATCTCCATTTTTTTGTTCTTCGTAAAGCATTCCTGGCACCCTCATGATAGTCGTTTCTACTTCGGACCTAGACACCAACAATGTAATAAACAAACTAAGCAAAGCAATCAAAACAACGCTATAGGCCACAATTCTTGCATTTACTTTAAAGGTACTTTTTTGTTCAATATTATTTTGAGAAGCAAAACGAATAAGTCCTTTGGGTTGGTGAATCTTAAGCATTACTTCATCACAAACATCAATGCATGCCGTGCAATTGACACATTCTAATTGAGAACCATTTCTAATGTCAATACCGGTAGGACATACCTTCACACACAAATTACAATCCACACAATCGCCATGGATGCCCGCTGCTTTTTTCTTTGCACGAGGTTCACCTCTTATAAAATCATAGGCCACTTGAATGGTATCTTTATTTAACAAAACACCTTGCAATCGACCATAAGGACATATTACAGTACACACAATCTCACGAACATGGGCAAACACCACATAAAAAAGTGTTGTAAAAAACATCAAACCAAAAAAACCACTTAAATCATTTAAGGGAGAAGAGGTAATTAAATTCCAAACACCCTCGACACCAATAATATAAGCCATCACCGTGTGACTGATTAACAGTGATACTGCTACAAAAAGAAGTTGTTTGGAAGATTTTTTAACAATTTTTTCAAGATCCCAATCTTGCGCTGCCAATTTTTGTTGTTGTGTATAATCCCCCTCAATCCAATATTCTATTTTACGAAAAACCATTTCCATAAAAACAGTCTGAGGACAAGTCCATCCACACCAAGCCCGACCAAATACAGTCGTAAACAAAATAATAAACACAAAAAAAGTAAGCATCGCCAGCAAAAGCAAATGGAAATCATGTGTCCAAAAAGCAATGCCGAATAAAATAAATTTACGTTCTAATATATTAATTAGTACAAAAGGATGACCATTTAATTTAATAAATGGCATAATAAAAAAAATGGCTAAACAGATGATGGCAACCAATGCGCGCATATTATGATAAAAACCTGCAGGCTTTTTGGCATAAATCCACATACGATCGCCT
This sequence comes from Bacteroidota bacterium, assembly GCA_041169945.1. Lineage (GTDB taxonomy): Bacteria > Bacteroidota > Bacteroidia > Cytophagales > UBA9547 > CALPQG02. The sequence continues at coordinate 5,440 of JBEAZU010000433.1, read as the reverse complement.
TGTTCATTAAGTGTGGTTAGTGAATCTCTAAAGGAATCGTCGCTCATTATTTTGGTGCTAAGTAATTTGTAAATAAAACCGAGTACAGCAATACACTGTACTCGGCAACAATTTTATTTTTTCAAACTTAAGATATACCCTGTTACATTTTGAATATCTAAAGGGCGAAGTTTTTCTTGCCAAGTAGGCATCCCTTTTTCTTTCACCCCGTATTTCACGGTTTTGAAAACTTCATTCACTTTTCCTCCATGAATCCAGGTATCATCTTTTAAATTAGGTCCGGCAGCTCCTTCAGCATTGGCACCATGACAAGTTTTACAGTTAGAAGCAAAGATTTTAGACCCTTCTTCCAAGGCTGCTTTATCAGTAATTAATTTTACCGAATTTTCATCAATACTACTTGCTGCTTTCGCTAAATAAGCATTCACTTCTTTTTCCGCAACTACCAATTCCGTTTTATATTCCTCTTCTTGGTAATCAATACCACCCCAAACAAAAATATTTAACAAATATATGGCTGCAAAAATCACCGTACCAATCATGATGGCTTGCAACCAAGGTGGCATAAAGTTATCAAGTTCCTGAATTCCATCATATACATGTCCTTCTCGTACGCCTCCTTCACTTGTTTCATCGAGGTGTTTTCCAGAAATGTATTTTTCATCAAGTGAATTCCAAGCAGATTCTAACACCCCTACCTGTTCTTCTCCTGGTTGAGCAGGATAATAAACATACCTAATTACCGCAATAGACAATATCGCGGTTACGATTACCAAAATTGAAATAAATACCAATAAAATAATTGATATTAAAATTTCAGGTTTCATATCCAGTATTGGTTGCCAATACGAAACGGCTTTTGCTTTTGATGCTTCAGCAGCCTCTGCTGCCCAAGAGAAAGAGGGTAATGCCAACAGCAAACCCAACATTTTCAAACCTGTTTTTTTATACATGACTTTGTGCTCCTTTCTTATTTCCAACAACAGATTCATCGTCTGTTAAGGGTAAATGACTCATGTTATGAATATATTCTTTATCGGCTTTCATTACCCAAATGATAAGACTAATGAAAAACAAACCAAATATGGTTAGTGAAATGAGGGGATAAATTTGTATCCCCTCAATGGATCTTAGTGCTTCTTTGTACACGACTATATATTTTAAATTCTAAATTTTTAATTGTAAATGATTTGAATACGAGCCATCGAATTCAAGATTTAACATTCAAAATTATTTTTTAATGTCAGTCCCCAAACGTTGTAAATAGGCAATCATCGCAACAATCTCCTTATCTTTAGAGGTTTTGATTTTATCTTTTTCAAGACTTGCGACAATTTGTAAGGCTTGCTTATCCATGTCAGCCAATACACGGTCTTCATAACCATCAGGATATGGCACACCCAATTTACGAAGGGTAGTTATTTTAGCTTTTGTTTGAGATACATCTAAATCATCTTCAATTAACCATGGGTACTTAGGCATAATAGAACCTGTAGAAGTATTGGTAGGATCTAACATGTGCATATAATGCCATGAATCAGGATTTTTTCCACCTTCTCTATGTAAATCAGGACCGGTACGTTTTGATCCCCATAAAAACGGACGATCATACACAAACTCTCCTGCTTTAGAATAATCGCCATAACGCATGGTTTCATGTCTCAAAGGACGAATCATTTGAGAGTGACAACCCACACAGCCTTCACGGATATACAAATCGCGACCTTCTAATTCGAGCGGTGTATAAGGTTTCACTGAAGCGATTGTTGGTACATTAGATTTCACTAAAAAGGTAGGCACCAATTCAATTAATCCACCAATAGAAATCATAACAGTTGCCAAAACAGCCATCAATAAAGGTTTACGTTCAAGGATAGAGTGCCAAAATTCTTTTCCATGACTTGATTTTTCTAGCGCTGGTGCTTCAGCCTCTTCGTTGGCCAAGAAATTTCCTTGTGCTGCCGTTTTGATTAAGTTATATGTCATTACAAATACCCCAATCAAATACAAGCCACCACCCACAGATCTTGCAATGTACATCGGTACAATTTGTGTCACCGTTTCAAGGAAGTTAGGATATTTCAAAAAGCCATCTGGTGTAAATTCTTTCCAGTTTAGACTTTGCGTTACCCCTGCCCAATACATTGGTAAAGCATAGAAGATAATCCCTAAAGTACCTAACCAAAAGTGTGTATTTGCTAAGGTATTAGAGTACAATTTTGTTCTCCACATTCTTGGTACCATCCAATACAACATACCAAAAGTCAAGAAACCATTCCAACCCAAAGCACCTACGTGCACGTGTGCTACAATCCAGTCGGTATAATGCCCAATCGCATTGATGTTTTTCAATGACAACAATGGTCCTTCAAGTGTAGCCATCCCATAACAAGTTACCGCTACCACCATAAATTTCAACACTACATCTTCTCTCACTTTATCCCAAGCTCCACGAAGTGTTAATAAACCGTTCACCATACCACCCCAAGAAGGAGCAATTAACATAATAGAAAAGGCTGTACCTAAGGCTTGTGCCCAGTCAGGCAATGCAGTATACAATAAATGGTGAGGACCTGCCCAGATATAAATAAAGATCAATGACCAGAAGTGAACAATCGATAATTTATAAGAATACACCGGACGTTCTGCTGCTTTAGGCAAGAAGTAGTACATTAAACCTAGATATGGCGTAGTTAAGAAAAATGCTACGGCATTGTGACCATACCACCATTGTACTAAGGCATCTTGCACCCCAGCATAAGCAGAGTAACTTTTTAAGAAATTTACAGGTAAAGCAAATGAATTTACAATGTGTAAAACAGCTACCGTAATTAAGGTCGCTAAGTAAAACCAAATAGCAACGTACATGTGTTTTTCACGACGAGTTAGGATGGTTCCGATAAAGTTAATCCCAAAAACTACCCATACTAAAGTAATGGCAATATCAATAGGCCATTCTAATTCGGCATATTCTTTTGAGGTTGTAATTCCTAAAGGTAAAGTAACAGCAGCAGCAACAATAATCAATTGCCAACCCCAGAAATTTAACCAACTCAGTTTATCACTGTACATTCTGGTTTTCAATAACCTTTGAATTGAGTAATAAACCCCTGCAAATATGGCATTTCCTACAAAGGCAAAAATAACCGCATTGGTATGCAATGGTCTGATTCTACCAAAGGTAGTGTAAGCAATATCAAAATTGAATATTGGGTAATACAACTGTATTGCTGCCAGTAAACCTACTGACATACCCACAATTCCAAATATAACAGACGCGATTATGAAATACTTCACAATCTTATTGTCATAACTGAATCTTTCGATGGACATTTTTTTTTAATTTAGGGTTAATAGTTTAGCATGAAAAGTGAAAAATTAGTCTAAACTTGGCTTTAGATTAAAAAAATGTAAAAACATCTAAAGCTTATCTTTTAATATATGTTAACCTGGTTTTTTTTCTTTTTCTTTGACTGTTCCGTCAAATAACATCCTCACCGAGGGTGTATATTCATCTTCATATTGACCAGAACGTACAGCCCAAATAAAGGTCAATAAAAAGGAAGTAGCTACAAATACACTAATGCCTATCAATACGATAATTATTTCCATGATATCAGTTTTGAGGTATTGTTGTTATAATTCATATCAAAACTATTAAGTGTTGAACATACCCTTTTTTGCCACAATACATTGGTAGCAAAAGTGGTAAATAACATTACCGTAATAGAACTTAAGGGCATAAATATAGCGGCAAAAACAGGAGACATTTGACCTTGTACTGCCACGGTTAAACCAACAATATTATAAGTAAGAGAAATCGCATAACAAGCCTTGATTACATTTACACTATTCAAAGCGAAACGCATAAAGGTATATAACATACCAAATGAATTGGCATCTAAAATAGCATCACAGGCAGGAGAAAAATTACTTATATTTTCCGTAACCGACACCCCAACATCACTCGTCTTTAATGCGCCGGCATCATTTAAGCCATCTCCAATCATCATCACTCGATGACCTAATTGTTTTTGAGCCGCAACAAATTCTAATTTATCTGCAGGCGTTTGATTGAAATAGATGGGAGTATTTTCTCCAAATATGGCTTGCAATGTTTTCATTTCACGGTCATGGTCCCCAGAAAGCACAAACAAACGATATTTACCTTTCAAATTGCTTATCAAGGTTTCTATGCCGGTTCTATAAGCATTGGTCAAAGCATAATAGCCTAGTAATTGACCATCAATGGCAACATACACCGCTGTTTGCTCACTAAATAATTTACTGCCATGTACATAAGTAGACGACCCAATTTTCACTTCATGTCCATCAATTTGTGCACAAAGTCCTTTTCCAACCGTTTCTTCAAAAGCAAATACTTCAGTGACTTCTGCTTGAATATATTTGTATACATTTTGGCTTAAAGGATGTGTAGAATGGCGCAACAATGATTTCACCAACATGGCTTGGTAATGGTCTAAAGCTACATTTCCAAAAAAAGAAATGTTTGCCGCAGATGCATCCGTAAGAGTACCAGTTTTATCAAATACGATGGTATCAATTGCGGCTAAATCCTCAATTACAGAGGCATTTTTTAAGTATAATTTGTTTTTTCCAAAAATTCGCATGGCGTTTCCCAAGGTAAAAGGCGTAGACAATGCCAAGGCACATGGGCAAGCAATAATCAACACTGAAGCAAAAACTTTAACGGCAGTGGTTATATCGGCCATGGTCAACCAATAGATGGCAGCAACAAAAGCAATACTCAATACTGCCATGGTAAATCTTTTGCTATTTCTATTGACCAAAGAAGTGAGATGACTATCTTTTTCTTTGTTAAAGGCCTCATTGTTCCATAATTGGGTTAAATAACTTTGAGAAACCTCTTTCACCACTTCCATTTCTATAGCCTCTCCTACTTGTCGACCACCTGCATAAATAATTTCACCAAATACTTTGGCAACAGGAACCGCTTCACCTGTTACAAAACTATAATCAATCATGGCTTTACCACCTAATAATATGGCATCGGCAGGTACTAATTCATTATTATGCACTAAAATCCTATTTCCTTTCACCAAGTTATTGACAGGGATAGTAGTCTCAACATTATTTTTTTTAAGGGTAACCGAAATAGGGAAATAGGATTTATAATCCCTATCAAACGATAAAGTATCAAATGTTTTTTGTTGGAATGATTTTCCTAACAATAAGAAAAAGATGAGTCCTGTAAACGAATCTAAATAACCGCCACCTGTATGGGTGAATATCTCAAACAAACTCACGCCAAACAAAGCAACAATCCCCAAACTAATCGGCACGTCAAGGTTCATGATTCTTTGTTGAAATCCCCTATACGCTGATTTCAAGTAATCAAGATCACTATATACCAATACAGGTAAACTTAATACAATCATTAAATAACCTACATGTTGCC
>JBEAZU010000432.1:0-3488 GCA_041169945.1 Bacteroidota bacterium | reverse complement strand
TACATTTTGACACTGAAGAAATTAAACGTTATGCCCTTAATTTTACTTGGTTGCTTTGTTTTGGAATTATCCTTTATTTATTCAGCGCCATTACACAAAAAGCATTTTATTGGCCAACATTAGAATATGATTCCGTAACGGGCTATGATTTAATGGCCAAAGCCATTGCCTATGATGGAAAATTCAACAATAGTTTGTTTGAATACATCAGAAATTCTAGGGAATATAACCGTATTTTGTATCCACCTTTTGTGGCTTCCACCTTTGCGTATGGTTATATTTTTGGATTAAAAACAGCAAAGCTGATGACCTTGATTCATTTTGGGGCATTTATACTGGTGTTTTATGCTTTTGTTTCTAAATCAATGAACAGAACTGGGGCTATTATTTTTACGTTGGCAATGATGGTAACCCCTGAATTTTTCTCCCATGCTGCCATGGCGCTAACCAATTTGCCCAATGCTGTCAATACCGGTATCGGACTTATTTCTTTATACCTGTGGTTAAGTCAGCGAGAAAAAAGATATTTCTACATATCCATGATAATGATGGCTATTAACAACTGGACCCGTTCCGATTCGGTGGTGTATTCGGTGGTATGTGCCGCTTTTTTAGGCTATGATGCCATTAAAAATAAAACCTGGAAGGAATTTGTAATACACCCTTTGGTTGGATTACTGCCTTTTGTGGCTTGGAGCAATTACATCACCAAGGTTTTGCATGCCGAAAGTTCTTCGGCTTATATTCAAAAACACTTGTTTTGGGATGGCGAAAAAATTACTACGATGACAGCCTCTATCAAGACCTATATGTTGAATGGTACTGATTTATTTGGCATCACCTTTTTGTTTCTGTTTATCATGGTATTCGTTAACTTGAAAAAATGGCATCAAAAAGCCAATATGTTTCTGTTAATGGGGGTGGGCACTTGGTTATTTTATACCTTTATTTATTACCAAATGGATAATGTGGTGTTTGATTCCCTTGATTTTGTGATGAAAGTATCTTACAAAAGGGGCTTATTCTGCTTTGTACCTTTGGCTTGGTATTATATTGCCACCAACCAAGTAATGGTATGGATATTTGATAAAATAGAAGCCTTTTTATACGAATAACAATCCTCTTTCCTTATCATCAAAACTACTTCATTTAAATAGACAAATACATGGCCACTTTAATTGCTCCTTCTGTTCTTGCCGCCGATTTTGCTAATATCCAACGTGATATTGAAATGTTAAACCAAAGTAATGCCGATTGGATTCATGTGGATGTAATGGATGGTGTTTTTGTGCCTAATATTTCCTTTGGATTTCCGGTGGTGGAAGCCATCAATAAGTATGCAACCAAACCTTTGGATGTACATTTAATGATTGTACAACCAGAAAAATACATTGAAGCCTTTAAAAAAGCTGGTGCAGCAATTTTAACGGTACATTATGAAGCTTGCCCTCATTTACACCGTACTATTCAGCAAATTAAAGATGCAGGGATGAAAGCTGGTGTGGCCCTAAATCCTCATACACCAGTGACGGTATTGGAAGATATTATTGCTGATTTGGATGTCGTTTGCATCATGTCTGTCAATCCAGGTTTTGGCGGACAAAAATTTATTGAGCACACTTATAATAAAGTAAAAAAACTGCAGTTATTAATTCAAACCCATGATAGCAAAGCGCTAATTGAAATTGATGGCGGGGTAACCGATACCAATGCTGAAAAATTATGTGATGCTGGCGCAAATGTGTTGGTTGCAGGCAGTTTTGTTTTCAATGCCCTACACCCAATTCAAACGATTGCAAATTTAAAGACCAAAACAAATCAATAATTCAGGCTATCATTAGTTGATTATTGATTTTCTTATTGATGACAAGAAAAATAGCCATTATAAAATCATTTTTATCATTGAAGCAGTTATTGGTAAGTCTACTTATAACTGCTTCTTTTTTCGATGCCTTTGCACAAGAAACCGCCACGCTGAAAGGAACGGTTTATGACGAAAATAACCAAGCCTTGGCTGGGGTGGTGTTACGAGATTTGAGCAATTCGATTCAAGTTAAAACCAATGACAAAGGCTATTTTGAGCAAATTGTTCCTGCCAATAAAAATATTGCCTTGGAAATATTTTTGACAGGTTGGCAAACCAAACGCATGTCGTTTAACCTGAAGCCAGGCGAAACAAAACAGTTGACCATTGCTTTAGCCGTTTTTGAAAACATTACCCAAACTGTTGAAATAAAGGGTAAGGCAAGTGAACGAACCGATGTAAGCACCCTTAAAATAGATCCTAAACTCAGTAAGTTTATTCCTTCTCCTTTCAACGACTTCAATAAAATTTTAACGACTTTACCAGGGGTGAGTAGCAATTCTGAATTGTCTTCTACCTATGGGGTTCGTGGTGGCAATTACGATGAGAACTTGGTGTATGTCAATGGCATGGAAGTATATCGCCCATTTTTAGTACGCTCTGGTCAACAAGAAGGCTTAAGTTTTGTGAATCAGGATTTGGTTAGTGATATTGAATTCTCCTCCGGAGGATGGAAAGCCACTTATGGCGATAAGCTGTCTTCTGTGTTAAATATCAAATACAAGGAACCTAAAAAGTTGGAGGGCTCCTTTTCTGGCGGATTATTGGGGGGCACGGCTCATATTGGGGGTAAATTAGCCAACAATAGAATGACTTATATTATTGGCGGTAGAAGCAAGTCTGCTCAATATCTTTTGAATTCCCTTCCTGTTCAGGGACAATATTTGCCTAAGTTTTATGACATTCAATCGTATTTGAATTTTGATTTATCTAAAAATCCTTTGGATAAACCCAATGTAACCTCTATTGGTGTATTGATGGCGTATGCAAGAAATAGGTACAGTATCATACCTTCTTACCAACAAACCTCTTTTGGTACTTCTCAACAAATTATGACCCTTAATGTTTCTTTCGATGGACAAGAATCTTTAGATTATGATACCTATCAAGGTTCAGTAAAATTTAGCCATTTGTTTCATGATAAATTCAGGTCTGATCTTATCGTTTCTGCCATTGATTCAAGAGAACGAGAATATACCAATGTGGAAGCGGGTTATCGATTAAGTGAACAAATCGACACGCCTCCAGGACTCACCATCAGTGATAAATCAGCCATTACGCCAGGTTTAGGGACCGAGTTTAAATATGCTCGAAACAGGTTACATGTGGCCATAATGGCCCTTGAATCTAAAAATGTATACACCATCAATCAAAATCAAAGCTTAGAATTTGGCTTTAAAATAAATAAGGAAACCATTGAGGATGTGGTCAACGAATATTCGTTTTTAGATTCTGCAGATTATGTTAATTTTGGAAAATCTATCAAAAAAAATAACCTGCTATCGAGCGATCGTTACGCAGGATTTTTACAACATACCTACAATATTTCAGAACAAACAATTTTTACTTCTGGCTTCAGATTAGGCTATTGGACTTTAAACAACGAATGGATTGTAAGTCCGCG
>JBEAZU010000431.1:0-8392 GCA_041169945.1 Bacteroidota bacterium | reverse complement strand
GCCATGTCGATTTTCAAATTCAACAAAAGCGACGGTTACTTTGCCTTTGTGTGGTTGCACATTGTTTGATTCTGGATCTTGTGGATCTCCAGCACCTACCGCAACATTTGAAATTACTGATTGAACAATAGGATTATTTTCTCCCAATACGCCGAATATTCTGTTTTCCACTACTTCAGTGATACTATCCGTATATGCCTGGTTGGTACCTACTGGTAATGTTAGGTATGTAAAAGCAAAATTAGGCTCACTTTGAGGGAAGAATACCACGCCAGGTTTTCTTACGCCCATAAACCAGATGGTGAAGAATAATAAGCCAACAGTACCTCCAAGCATATACACAGGTCTCCAACCTTGCAACATATTTCTTAAAACGTTTGCATAACTTGTTTGAAAACGAGGCCAAATGTTGTCTTGAAAGTTTTTGATTACGGCCGTTAATACAAATTTATTGAGACAATATAAGCCTAACATGGTAATGCTTAAATTGCCTACGCCTACATTTCCTCCGAGATAGGCAAATAACGCAATGATTCCAAATACGACCACTGTAATGATAAAACCCTTGGTGATTTTTGGTTTTTGATGATCGTCTGCTGTATGCGGTTTCATGAAATCAACTGCAAATACAGGATTCATGATATAGGCAACTATCAAAGAGGCAAATAAAGTTACAATTAAGGTTACCGGTAAGAAGAACATGAATTTTCCGATGACTCCTTTCCAAAATACTAGCGGGATAAATGGGGCGATGGTAGTTAAGGTTCCTGAAAGTACTGGCATGAAAACTTCTCCTGCGGCTTGTTTGGCTGCTTTTACGATAGGTACTTTTCCATTGTCAAAAATTCTATGGGTGTTTTCTACCACCACAATGGCATCATCTACAACAATTCCCAAGGCCAACAAGAAAGAGAACAATACAATCATATTGAGCGTAAATCCTAAAGTGGGCATCAACATAAAGGCAATGAACATCGACAATGGAACCGATAAGCCTACGAATATGGCATTGGTCGTGCCCATGAAGAACATCAAAATAATTACTACCAATATAAATCCAATAATAATGGTATTGATCAAATCGTGTAAGGTGATTCTTGTTTTGGTTGATTGATCACCGGTAACAGTAATGTTTAATTTTTCTGGAAATTTATTGTCTTGTAAGTCTTTGAGTATGGTTCTGATTTTATCTGAAGCATCAATCAAATTTTCGCCTCCTCTTTTAATCACATTTAAAGTAATTACTGGCTTATGATTTAAACGCGCAAATGACTCTTTTTCTTCGTAGGTATCTTTAACCTCCGCAATGTCTTTTAAATATACTTTAGCACCAGAACCCGAACGCACTACCGTATTGGCAATGTCTTGCACACTTTTAAATTCTCCTTTGACGCTTAATGAACGACGCACATTGTCCATTTTTATGGTACCTCCAGAAATAGTAATGTTTTCATATTTAACAGAATTTTCAATATCAGTCATGGTGATATTGGCATTTTCCATTTTATAACGGTCTACATTGATTTGTATTTCTCGTTCTAATGCCCCAATCATGTCTACACGACGAATTTCTTTCATCGATTCAACCTTGTCTTGAATGATTTCTGAATAATCTTTTAGTTTACTTAATTCAAAGTCACCTGAGATATTGATATTCATAATCGGCACTTGAGATACATCCACTTCCATCACAGAAGGGTCATCTAGTAAACCTTTTGGTAAGTCTTTTTTAGCTTTATCAACGGCATCTTTCACCAAAATTTTAGCGGCAGCTACATTTACATCGGTATTGAACTCTATGATGACCAAGGAGAAATCTTGAACCGAATTACTGGTCACTTTTTTAATGCCTGCAATTGATTTGACTTGTTTTTCAATATGTTTAGTAACATTGTTCTCGATGTCTGTTGGTGCTGCACCAGGATAAATAGAACTTACAATGATTTGAGGAAATACAATTTCTGGAAATTGTTCTTTGGGTAAGCTGATATACGACAAAATACCGGCCAAGGTGATAATGAGCGTCAGTACATAAATACTGGTTTTGTTATCAATAGCCCAGCTTGAAATTTTAAATTCTTTCACGTTCGTTGAAGTTTAGAGGTTCTTAATTTTTAGTATGCTGTTTGCAATGCATCTATACAAAACTAAAATTTAATGGATTGACCGTCAGTTAGTTCTTGGTAGCCAACGGTAATGATTTGGTCTCCAGCTTGTAATCCTTTTGTGATTTCGGCATCATTGCCATAGGTTTTTCCTACCGTAATGAGTCTTTTTTCCGCTTTCCCATTATTGGCTACAAATATATGCTCGCCTTCCGTGTCTGAATGTTGGATGATGTTGATAGGGATAATGGTTGCAGCAGGATTGGTATAGTCTTGTATTTTGAAAAAAGTAATCATATTGGCTTTGTATTGATTGCTCGCGCCAAGATTTACTTCTACATTAAAGGTTCTATTGATCACATTGATCACATCACTTACTACATCGATGTTTTTATGTATTGTTTCGTTGATGTCAGGAAAAGTAATGGCCACTTTATCGCCACGTTGAATTTTTGAAATGTGAGCTTCTGCAATTTCAGCAGTGGCTTTAAACGAGGTGGTATTCACTACCCTAAATGCAGGGAAACCTGGACTAGCCATTTCACCAACTTTCATGATTACTTCATCCACCGTGCCATCAATAGGAGCTTTAATGTTGAAAGCGGCATATTGTTCATTTAAAGAAGCAATTCTGTTTTCTAAAGATTCTTTTTGATTTTTTGCTTGAAGGTATTGTACTTCTGTTCCAATTTTTTGATCCCAAAGCGATTTTTGTTTGTTATACAACTCCGTAACAAAATTCAAAGAACTTTTTGCTTCCTCTATTCCTTTGATGATTTGAGCGGCATCAAGGGTGGCTAATAAAGTGCCTTTTTTAACATATTGTCCTCTTTGTACCAATACCGCTGTAACCGTACCCGGTACTTTTGCGGTTACCATAATGTTTTTGTCGGAGGTTACTTTGCCTTGTACGTCTATGTAATGGTAAAAAGGTTTGATTTCAAGTGGCGTTACGACAACTTGTATGGTTTTTCCGGCCAATGATTTTGGATTAGCCTTGTTAATTTCTTCTTCCAGTGTTTTGATTTCAGCACTGATGGAAGCCTGTTTTTTTCTTAATTCTTCTAATTGAACAGCTTTATCCTTTTTGCCGCAAGAAATTAATATGGCAGTAATAATGCTTAGATTGATGGATAGTACGATGATTTTTTTCATGATATTATGCTTATTGCTGGGTTGACATTTTTGATGAATAATGAATGATGTCGCTAAGACAGTCTACTTTGTAGGAAATGATTTGATGTAATTCGGATCTATCTACATATTGTTGTAAGAATTCGTAATCTTTATATTCACTGGCTAGTCCTACAAAAGGGGCAAGATAGGCAGGCTTATGTAGCCTTTCCCAAATACACCACATGATGTTTGCACCTTCATTCGCCGGTATTTTTTTAGTCGTAATGGCTTCCGCGATTGTTTTTGCTAATCGCCTTAAGCTAGCCCTGTTATTTTTGGCCGTAACCAGTTTTCTGTACCAATGTGCTAGCGCTATTTTCTTTTTAATTTGTGTCATTTCTGTAAAAGTTTTGGTGTAAAATGTAGAAACGAAAAATATTATTTTAAATTACCAAGGGCAAAATCCATGTCAACTTTGTAAACCAACACGTCATACAAGGCGTTGTAATAATTGATTTGCGCTTCCTTTAAGGCCGATTCTGCGGTTACTACTTCAAGGTTAGCACCGACCCCCATTTTGTATTTGTATTCACTTCCTTTGGCTACTTCTTCTGCAAGTTTAATATTGTGTTGTTGGTTTTCAAGGCTTTGTGTACTGTTTTTCAAGTTAATTTCAGCCACTTTTACTTGCAAATTAATCGTGTTTTCTAAAGTGGAGATCGATTGGTTGGTTTTCTCGATGTTTAATTTAGATTGTTGGCTTTTATATACTTTCTGAAATCCATCAAAAATGGGTACATTCAAGGCTAAGCCAAGATTTGAATAGGGATACCATTTTTCACTATAAAGTTGACTTACTGTAAAATTACCACTATTATAACCAAGGTTTCCAAAAGCGGCCAAAGTCGGTAAATAGCCTGCACGATTGCTTTTTAAATCAAGTTCATATAATTTCTTTTGCGCTTGAAGTAAACCATATTCTGGTCTGTTTGAAAATTGTGCTTGTGCATTGGTTGCTATGGCCAAGGTTTTGAATGTTCCTATTTTGTCCGTAAGTTTTAATTGCTCAGTAATGGGCATTCCCATTTGGTATTTTAAAAGTATACTACTTAAATCAAATAGGTTGTCAAATTTTTGTTTTTCTGTCAACAAATTATTGTAGGTTACTTCCAATCGGCTTACATCTATTGTTTCAGCAAATCCTGCTTGTTGTAGCGCTTTGGTTTGTTTCAGTAAAGTGTCTAAACGGTTTAAATTTGCCGCAAATAATTGTTTTCTCTCCTCATTAATAAGGGTCAGGTAATAGGCTTTGGTAACATTTTGGATAAGGCTTGCTTTGGTTATGGTAATGCTACTATTGGCAAGTTCTACGTATGTTTTGGCTGCTTGAAGACCAACAAGATAAGAGCCACTGAATAATAATTGAGAAATCCCCAAAGTTGCATTACTGCTATACGGTACGCCGAATCCTAAGGGGACAATAATATTGGATGGTGCATTTTTATCTAAAGCACTTGCAGGAGCAAACATGCTTTGTACTTTCATATTATGCAATAACATACCATCAATATTTGCTTGAGGTAAGCCTGCTGCCCTAATTTCTCCTGTTTTTGCCTTTGCAATTTCTACGTCTAAGCTGGCTGATTTTATACTGTTATGGTTTTGTACCGCATAATCAATACATTGTTGGAGGGTAAAATTATTTTCGATTGAAGCCTGAGGTGCTTGGGCAAAGCTTTCTCGATTAGTAAACAAGAATAGGCTAAAGATGATTAGTGTTGATATTTTCATAGTTTTAATTGATATAGTTATTGTCTTTTTTGACTGTTAATCTTCAATCTTATAGTATTTGTTTAATAATTGATGTCCTTTAAGGGTACAAATGCCATAAACAAAATGGTCAAACAATTGTATTTGTACATCCGAAGAAGGAAATTCTTCTACAGGGAAAATGTCAGGATTGAAGCCTTGTTCTATTTGTTCCATGCGCATTCTTGCAATGATTTTAACGTTGATGTTTTTCCTGAAGTAGCCTTCAAATACCCCATTTCGTAAGGTTTCACTGATATGGTTTTGGATGAAAATGGTTTTGTGCTCTTGAAAAATTTTCCATGCATTGGGGTGATATTTTCTTAAATCAAGTAATAAAACAGGGTTTACATTACATACCTTGGCTTTTAAGTATTCTGATGTTTTAACCAATTCTTCAATTACATCTTTTGATTCTTTTCTTATTTTTAATAATTCTATTTGCTGCTGATCCAAAAAAGCTTTAACAAATTCAGAAACAAGTGAATCTTTGTCTTTGAAATATTGGTATATTGTCTTTTTTGACATCGACAATTTATTCGAAATATCATCCATCGTGATACTTTTTAAACCAAATCTCATAAACAAGGTGTCTACACCTTTAAGAATAATACATTTAGTGTCTGTCATTGATTTATTTTTTTTTCAAAACTACGGAAACTATTTATATCTTTAAAGTTTTCTGGGTATAATTTTATTTCTTTTTTTTTGTCAATTAAAACACCATTTTTGTTCAAAATAAGTTTTCTAATGGTTGAAACTAAAATTATGGAAACTATACTTTATAAAGGCGTAGAATTATCCTATAAAAAAATAGGGCGTGGGGATACTGTGCTTGTACTGTTTTATGGCTATGGTCAAAATTCGACAGTGTTTGATTCTTTTGTGGAAGGTTTAGAAAAGTCACATACCATTTATATCATTGATTTGTTTTTTCATGGCAATAGCAAATGGGAGGTTGAAGAGCAATTAACTGCTAATTTTTGGTTATGGTTATTTCTGAAGTTTATTGAAAAAAACAATATTACCAAATTTGAATTAATTGGGTTTAGTTTAGGAAGTAAGTTTGCTTTACTTACTTATGAAACAATGCCCACCAGGGTTACGGCCATGTATTTAATTGCACCCGATGGATTTCATGAAAATTTATGGTATAAACTTTTTACGACCAATAGGTTCACTTTAAAAATGTTGAAATTTATTTTAGACCAATGGGGTGCTTTTAGGTTTGTTCCTTATGTAGGTTATAAAATGGGGCTAATAACCAAAGAAATATACCGTTTTGTAACCGTTAATGTAGATACGGTATCTAAAAGAGTACGTTTATATCATACTTGGCGTGTATTTAAAGATATTCAATTGCCTCTTCATGATTTGGCCACTCAAATTAGAAAGCATTATACGCCCTTGTTTGTATATATTGGTAAGCAAGATCATATTATTAAAGAAAACCACATTAAATCTTTTTGCTTGAAAACGAAAAGGGCAGAAATTGTGAGCCTTGAAGCCAATCATCAGGCGGTATTGTCACAAGCATTGATTGAAATAAAAAAAATAATTACAAGTTAAGTGTCTTATATTTAATTGTTTGTGTTTGTGTTTTTATTTTAATTGAAAAAAAATAGTTATTCATTTAAACCTTCTTGTGGATCATAACTCCAAGCATCATAAATTTAAACAAAACTACATCAATACTTTACCATTATGAAAAAAGTTATTTTAAACCTCTCTTTACTTGCTATTGCATCTTCATTGGTATTCACTTCTTGTAAAAAGAAAGATGAATTGGTGGAGCCAGACTATTCTGAGCTAGGGCAACAATCTTCTGATAACTCTAGTGTTCAAAGAGAAAGTGATCAAGCCATTGATGATGCCAATACTTTATTAGAAGGTACTTCATTGGGAGCAAGGTTAGACGCCGCAAGCAGTGCTTGTGATATAGATACCGCTACCGTGATAGATGGTAGAAAGCACTTTAAGTTTAAGTATAAAGGAACTTCTGTGGACGGTAAAGTGAAGTCAGGCAGAATGACTGCAGTATTAACTTCAGGTACCAGTTGGGCTGAAAAAGGTGCTGTATTGACTTTAACTTTTGATACCATGAAAGTGGTGAGAGCAGGAGGGAAGAGTGTTACTTTTAATGGTACTAAAACCATTACAAATGTAACTGGTGGAAGAGTAAGTAAACTTAAAGTTGGCGATGCCGCAATTGAGCATGCAATTGTTTCTTCAGACCTTAAAGTTACGTTTGAAGATGGTACCACTAAAACATGGTCGGTGACTAAAACAAGAAGTTTTACCAAAGATTCAGATGGGTTGGTGTTAACCATTACTGGATTGGCAGGTACAAATGTTGCTGAATCTGGCTTTACTAGAAAAGGAACTCCTTTCTCAACTTTAATTTCAACACCTATTGTAATCAAAGATTGTGGTGGAAACGATCCAAAACCAGTTAGTGGGGTTAAAGTTCACAAAGGTTTAGTAAAAGAAACGTATGTTACTTATGGGGTTGATGCTTTAGGAAATGTTGTAAATTCATGTAATGCTACAGGCTTTAAAGTGAATTGGTTAAACCGTAAAGGAGAAAGCCAACAATCTATTGTTGCATATTAATAAGGATACCAATACACTGTTCATTTGATATGAGCAGTGTATTTTTTTTAAAAAATATTGAAAAACTTTTTGGAATTGTTTGCAAACTAATAAATGATTCCTATATTTGTACTCCCAATTAAGGGAATGATGACCGATGGTGTAATTGGCAACACGTCTGTTTTTGGTACAGAAGAGTCCAGGTTCGAGACCTGGTCGGTCAACAATTTCGAAATGCCTTTTTCAATCATAAGAAAAAGGCATTTTTTATTCACATTCAATTCGCTTTAAAAAGATGAAAAAGAATAACTCTTTCTCAAATTCTTCAATAAAATTTTTCTCTGGATCAGCTACAAAAGAGCTAGCAGAAAAGATTGCCACAGCGTATGGAAGTAAGTTAGGTTCAGTTACCTGTACCAAGTTTAGTGATGGCGAATTATCGGTTAGCTATAATGAATCTGTTCGTGGTGCCAATGTTTTTTTAATCCAATCTACCATTCCACCTTCTGATAATTTGATGGAATTGTTATTGATGATTGATGCTGCAAAACGTGCTTCCGTGGCTTATGTGACGGTGGTGATTCCTTATTATGGTTATGCGCGTCAAGATAGAAAAGATAAACCTAGGGTTGCTATTGCTGCTAAATTAGTAGCAGATATGTTGAATGCAGCCGGTGCTGATCGTGTAATGACATGCGATTTACATGCTGGTCAAATTCAAGGCTTCTTTGATTTTCCTGTAGATCATTTAGATGGTTCTACTGTTTTTG
>JBEAZU010000430.1:0-6102 GCA_041169945.1 Bacteroidota bacterium | reverse complement strand
TCGTGAGCGGATGGGTATTGGCATCCCAAGATTCTTTTACATCACACCAAACACAACCCACGTCGCAACCGCCCAAACGTATAAAATAGGAGGCTACCCCTGTATATTTCCCTTCACCTTGTATGGTGTAAAAAGATTCCATGACAGGAAGTTTTGAATGAGACGTTTTAATTGCGGTATCTTCGGACATTGATGTTTATCTAAATCTGTTATTAATAAAAATAATGGCTATAAGATTAACTGAATTAATCCTATAGCCATTATTGCTTTTTTTGAATGTTAAAGCTTGATGTCTTTCGCTTTGACATGCACTATTTTTCCATTTTGAGACAAAATTAGTGCGTCATCATTTTTTCTATATTCTTCAACGAGCTTTTTATAAGAAATTTTCAAACCCTGCTCTACTTTATCAAAAAACGTATCCGTGATTTCATTTTTCATACGATTTAGCTTTTATGGTTTCGAACTTTATATTATTCAATACTTCAAACGGCATATTATTTTCCTTTCTGGCAACGATTTCAGCACCTCCACTCGAATTATCCATTATCATTAATTTGTCAACTTTTTCAGCGTATACATCAAACAGATAATTAATGCCCTGCTTATATCTTCGGTGAATTGTATCAGTAGGAATATGATGTCCGCCCTGGCTTACTCTTTTAGCAACCCGTTCGATTGCCATTTCAGGAGAATTTAACCAAAAATACAATAGGTATATTTCATAACCAAGTTTTCAGTAGTCAGTTTTCTGTAGTCAGTGTAGTGTTTTTGTCCATACATTGTACTTAAAACTAAACATTCAACACTAAAAACTCATCACTAACTATATACCTCTTTCTTAGCCGCTTTCAAAGTATTGGTCAATAAAGAAGCAATGGTCATTAAACCAACTCCTCCAGGAACGGGTGTAATATACGAACATTTAGGGGCTACTTCATCAAACTTCACATCACCTAGCAACTTAAATCCCGATTTCTTAGTGGCATCGGCAATCCTATGGATACCAACATCAATGACCACCGCACCATCTTTGACCATGTCGGCAGTGACAAATTCGGGTTTACCCAAAGCAACAATTAAAATATCAGCTGTTTTAGTGATTTCAGCAAGGTTTTGAGTTCTGCTATGGCAAACGGTTACGGTACAATTGCCAGGATAAGAATTTTGGTACATCAAAATACTCATTGGCGAACCAACAATATTACTTCTACCAATGACCACGCAATGTTTCCCTGCCGTTTCAATGTTGTATCTTTTCAACAATTCCAAGACCCCATTAGGCGTAGCCGAAATATACGTAGGCATACTCAAAGCCATTCGCCCCACATTGATGGGATGAAAACCGTCCACATCCTTTTCAGGAGCAATGGTTTGAATGATTGTATCGGCCGACAAATGTTTAGGCAAAGGCAATTGCACGATTAAACCATCAATGGCAGGGTTATTATTAATTTTTTTGATCTCGGCAAGCAATTCGGCTTCCGTCGTATTTTCTGGCAAGGCCACATGCGTGGAGGTAAAACCAACCCTTTCACAAGACTTCACTTTATTATTGACATACGTTAAGCTAGCCCCATCTTGCCCAACAATAATGGCTGCCAAGTGAGGTGCCCTCCCTCCTTTTGAAATAATGGTTTGCACTTCTTGCGCTATTTCGCCTAATAACTGTTCTGAAATCTGTTTACCGTCTATTAATTGCATACTATTCTTCTTAAATCAATGAATACAAAGTTAATAAATCATTATGCTACAAAAGTGATGGGCAATAATTACATGAGTTTTTAGCACAAATTCACGTTCTATTATTGACCTATCTGCTTTATATAGCCTGATTGTGTGTTGATATTATTTACTAATCTGACGTTTGGCATGGTATAATACATCTTTCCATAAAGTAATGGCTTTAGATGGATTTTTAAAAATTGCTTTCAAGAACCAACGATAACCTTCGCCAAACTTATTTTCATTAAAGGCCTGTACACTATGGTCGATGAGTGTGTATACATGTTGTGCTAAACGCTCCGGTAATTGAATTGTTATTTTTTTTACAAAGGCAATCTTCGCAGCCAAAGCCTGGTTTTCAATGGCCATAAAATCCTTTTCAGCCAAGATTTCATCCATGATGTCTTTTTTAATTCTATACCAATAATGATACACCACATCCTCAGACGGAATCAACTGTGTATTTTTTTGTAATAATATAGAGAACGCATATTGTTCGCTGGCATGGTTCAATGTTTGAGGATAAAATTGGTTTGTTAATCCATACACATCAGGCAAAAAACGCACATGTGAATGGTGAAGACACATCACCCCTGCATTCCAAGAGGCATCTGTTTCAACAACCTGTAACGAATCGCCATTGGCCAAGGTAAATTGATTGCCAATTGCCAATTGATAAAAGGCTTGGAATGTTTTTCCTGCAGGCAAAGGCATATTTTTAATATCGCTAAAAGGATATTCCAACAAATGCATGGATGAAGTTTGCGCATCAATGCGGTTGATTCCAAGCATAGGGTTTTGAACAAAAAAAGTATCCGAATCAACATAAAACATAGAGCGATTGGGGAACAAAGCGAAAGACTCCTCAATCAAAGCAATTTTCATTCTATGTAAGAAATCGATATCGCCCCGCATTTGTTTTACTTTTGCTGGCGTTAGCAACACATAATGAACATTTAAGCCATTTAACCATTGCTTAAAGAAATCGATATTGTCGGTAAACAACACAAATTGACAAGCCCCAATATCTTCCCCCAAATGAGCCGCAGCAGACAACATGGTTAAAATCACCCTTCTGTATTCACTTTCTTTACCAAATGACTGGCTTACTAATATAAATGGTGTCATAAATTATGATCAGTACTCGCAAAAACGTTGAAACAATCGTGGATATACAATTAACGCCACGATGCGTCAAAGATTTTAAGGTTATAAATTCAGGAATTGTTAGTCTAATTTCAAAATGGCCATAAAGGCTTCTTGCGGTACTTCTACGTTTCCGATTTGACGCATACGTTTTTTACCTTTCTTTTGCTTTTCGAGTAATTTACGTTTACGAGAAATATCACCACCATAACATTTGGCCAGTACATTTTTTCTCAAAGCCTTCACCGTTTCTCTAGAAATAATTTTCATGCCTATGGCGGCTTGAATAGCAATTTCGAATTGTTGTTGAGGTAACAAATCTTTTAATTTTTCACAAAGTCTTTTGCCCCAATCATACGCCTTGTCTCTATGTACAATAGATGACAAAGCATCTACTTTTTCTTGGTTCAACATGATGTCTAGTTTCACCATGTTTGATTCTCTAAATCCAATGAGTTCGTAATCTAAAGAAGCATAACCACGAGAAATGGTTTTCAGTTTATCGAAGAAGTCAAATACAATTTCAGCCAAAGGAAGTTCAAAAATCAATTCTACACGATCGGTCGTTAAGTAGCTTTGATTAACCATCACCCCTCTTTTTTCCATACAAAGTGAAATAATTCCACCAACGTAATCGGCTTTGGTAATAATTTGCACTTTCACAAAAGGCTCTTCTATATAATCGATCACAGAAAGATCAGGCAATTCGGAAGGAGCGTTAACACGCATCATTTCCCCATTGGTTTTATGACAATGAAATTCCACAGAAGGCACCGTCGTGATAACGGTCATGTCAAATTCTCTTTCAAGGCGTTCTTGAACAATCTCCATGTGCAACATACCCAAGAACCCGCAACGGAAACCAAAGCCCAAGGCGGCAGAAGTTTCTGGTTCCCAAACCAAAGAAGCATCATTAAGTTGTAATTTTTCCATGGCCGTACGAAGGTTTTCAAACTCTGTTGTTTCTACCGGATAAATCCCAGCAAAAACCATAGGTTTTACTTCTTCAAAGCCCATGATAATTTCGGTACAAGGACGAGCAGAATGGGTAATGGTATCCCCAACTTTAACTTCACGGGCATCTTTGATACCAGAAATCAAATAGCCAACATCACCCGCAGACACCACCGCACGAGGTTCTTGCCCCAAACGCATGATACCGATTTCATCGGCAAAATATTCTTTGCCCGTGGCCACAAACTTAATTTTATCGCCTTTTCTAATTTCCCCATTTTTCACCCTAAACATAATTTCAATGCCTCGGAAAGGGTTATAAGAAGAATCAAAAATCAAGCATTGCAATTCAGCCGAAGGGTCGCCGGTTGGAGCAGGAATACGTTCTACCACCGCTGCCAATATTTCAGGTACCCCAATGCCTTCTTTTCCACTGGCATGAATAATGTCTTCACGCTTGCAATCAAGTAAATCCTGCATTTGGTCTTTGATTTCCTCAGGCATTGCCCCAGGTAAATCAACCTTATTTAAAACAGGAATTACTGTTAAGCCATGTTCTAAAGCCAAATATAAATTAGAAATGGTTTGCGCTTGAATTCCTTGAGAAGCATCCACCAACAAAAGTACCCCTTCACAAGCGGCAATGGAGCGAGATACTTCATAAGAAAAATCAACGTGACCAGGCGTGTCAATCAAATTGAGGGTATACTTTTCCCCATTGTAAATATAATCCATTTGGATGGCGTGGCTTTTAATGGTAATACCACGTTCACGCTCTAAATCCATATTATCAAGCAGTTGCGCTTGCATTTCTCTACCGGTAACGGTTTTTGTAAATTCTAAAAGTCGATCTGCCAAAGTACTTTTACCATGGTCAATGTGTGCGATAATACAAAAGTTACGAATATGTTTCATTGCTATTTTTTCAGTCTGATTACAAAAATAACAATTATCCCTTCATTTTTTACAATTTAAGTTGTTATCTTCAGCTAAAAATATTCTGCTACCGTATATTGCACAAAATTAGCTTATGTATTTACTTGAAAAAATATACTTTTCTTTCCCGTTACAACTGTTAATTACCCATTTCAAAAAGAATCAAATGTTCCTCATTATTTGGTTATTTTTGTTTGGCTTTATCAACCAGTTGATTGGCAAATCCATGGGAATTCAATACCTATTTTTGGATGCTGAATATTTAGATGAAGTAAATTTTATCAGCTTTTTTATTGTGGGGGTTTCGATAGGCGGTTTCACCATGGCCTACCACATTACCTGCTTTATATTAGACAGTTACAAGTTTCCATTTCTTGGGTCGGTCGACAAACCTATGGGGAAATATTTCCATAACAATGCCGTGATTCCATTGCTATTTTTATTGAATTATGCGGTAAATATTACCACCTTTCAATTAAACAAAGGCTTACAAAATTATGCAGATATTACCTTCGACATTTTAGGCTTGTGCATTGGCTTCACCATTATACATTTTGCTTTATTTCAATATTTTAAATATACCAATAAAGACATTTTTAAAGACATTGCGACTAACCTTGAAAACACGCTTAAACAAAGCAACTTCAATCGCTTATCGATTGTGAGGAAACATGGCTTTTCAAAAAAATTCTCCATCAAAGTAGACAACTATTATACGTTTCCATTTTTTAATGTGCAGGTCAATCATGAAGAACCGATAAACAAAAAATTATTGACTCAAATATTTGATCAAAATCACTTAAATGCCTCTTTCTTACAACTATTTGCCATTGTAATTATAATTTCAATGGGCCTATTTAGTGACTTTGAAATATTCCAAATTCCTGCAGCAGCAAGCGTAACCCTTTTGGTGGCCATGTTTACGATGTTTATGGGTGCCTTAACGTACTGGTTTAGAGAATGGTCTATTACTTTTGTGATCTTATTGTTGATATGCTTAAATTATTTTACCAAACACAATTACATCACTTCTACCTACGAAGCATTTGGCATCAACTACAATGCAAAACTGGCGGATTACAGCCTTACAAACCTTAACAAATTAACTTCCACGCAAAATTACAATAGCGATTCTCTAGAAACCATCAGCATTTTAAATAACTGGAGAAAAAAATTCCCCGGTAACAAAAAGCCTAAAATGGTCTTTATTTGCACCAGTGGTGGAGGACAAAGGGCTGCTTCTTGGACAGTAAACACCCTTCAAACCCTTGATAGCGCCACCCATAACCAACTTACAGAACACACTCAAATTATGAGCGGTGCCTCTGGAGGATTAATTGG
>JBEAZU010000429.1:0-4349 GCA_041169945.1 Bacteroidota bacterium | reverse complement strand
ATGTTGCACATGCCTCTAAAATAATAATTTTCACCGGTCTGTATTGTAGGGGACTTCAAAGCGGTATTGATGTCGGCAAGGGCATTTTGATAAGCCTCTACAGCATAAAAGCAATAGGCTCGTTTTTCATAATAGGCAGCTTGTGTACTTGTTGCCGTATTGATGGCTGCCGTAAAATAGAGGATGGCTTTTTTATGGTTTTTACTGTGTTCCAACATAATCAAGCCTTTACCGAAATAAGCATCACTCAAATCCTCATTAAATGCAATAGCGGCTTCAAATTCCCCATCGGCTTGTTCATATTGTTTGTTTTGTAGGTAAGTATTGCCTTCAGCTAAATGCTCTTTTGCGGCATATTGGTTCATGAAATGACCAAGAGTTAAGCCCAATGCCCCAATGACCACCACAAAGCAAAAAGATAAAATATAAAATTTAAGATTGCCTGCTTGCGGATTGTTGGATGAACGTGATTCGGTTTGTTCACTTTTAGGGGCATACCTGCCAAATTCAAAATTTCTGTGGTAATTGGTCGTATAACTGGTTTGGTATTGGTATGTTGGTGCTTCTGAAACGAGGTTTTGCACAAATAGCTGTTGGTCGTAACTCGCTTTCTTTGCAGGTTTAGAAAGTGTTTGATAGGCTTCGTTGACAATTTTAAATTGTTCCTCTGCCTGATCGTTGCTAGGATTTATGTCGGGATGATATTGCTTCGCTAATTTTTTATACGCGGCTTTAATTACTGCTGCACTTGCATTGCTGGGTATTCCTAAAATTTGGTAATAATTTTTTGGCAATTGCATGTGTTTTTACAGTAATTAATGAAGCACAGTTGGGTGATTACAAAACACCTATTATTCCCCATAATACCAGGGCAAACGCATTAAAATAATTGAATAAATTGAAAACATAGCCTTATATATCCATGAAGATTCGCCAAATCCGTATCCTCTGCGTGCCATTCATTTATGCTTTTAAAGCATAAATGAAAATTGAACACAGATGGAGCAGATTATTGGATAAACGCTGACTATGCCTCTTTGTACCTTCTATTCATTCAACTAATACCACCATTTAAATGCGTTTGCCCTGCCCATGATACTACAGTCTATAGGATACAAGCGAAATAATTACCTATGTTTAAGGTGCTTCGACTGGTATTTCTTCCTCAATAGGCGCAAATGTTTCTGTGCTATTCAACAAGGTGCTGTCTTCTAAATTGACCATAGTGGTATCGTTTCTTGGAGGACGATAAGTACATTGGTATTGCTTGGTGATTTTGATTTTAGGTTGAGGAAAGCGACCCATGGTAATGCCTATAGATTTGTCGGCGTATACTTTTTCCATGAATCTTCCGTAGATAGGCAGTGCTGTTCTTGCACCTTCTCCCAATACACCCGTTCTGAAATGTATACTTCTATCATCTGCACCTACCCAAGCACCCGAAATCCAATCTTTGGTCATGCCCATAAACCAACCATCAGAGTTGTTTGAAGAGGTGCCTGTTTTACCACCAAATTCATTTCCCCTAAACAAGTCGTATTGAAATAATCCTTGAGAGGTTCCTCCTGCTTCTTCTAAACCACCTTTGAGCATGTGCACCATTAAGAAAGCCGATTCTTGGCTGATGGCTTGACGGCGTTCGGGAATAAATTCTTTGATAATATTGCCATTTCTATCTTCAATACGGGTAATGAAAATTGGTTCGGTATACAATCCTCTATTTAAATAGGTGCCATAAGCGCCTACCATTTCAAATAAATTGACATCACAAGAGCCCAACCCAACAGAAGGGATGGCTTCCAAAGGACTTTTGATGCCCATTTTTCTGGCATAGGCAATTACGGTTTTTGCGCCACCTAACAATGAATCTTTACCCCCAATAATTTGAATAATTTGTGCCGAAATGGTATTGATCGATTTGGCCATGGCCCTACGCAAGGACATCGATTGTCCCGAAACTTTCCAGTCACTATTTCTTGGCGACCATTCTACGATTGTATCACGTCCTGTTTTTTTACTGACCTCTTTGTATCGGTATACTTTTTTAACATCCACAATTTGATCACAAGGAGAGTAGCCAAATGAATCGATCGCAGCACAATAAATAAATGGTTTAAAAGTAGAGCCTGGTTGACGCATAGATTGTTTCACATGGTCATATTTGAAATATTTATAATCAATTCCACCTACCCATGCTTTGATATGGCCACTGAATGGATCCATGGTCATAAAACCTGCATGTAAAAATCTTTTGTAATATTTAATAGAATCAATAGAACTTAATACGGTATCAATTTCACCATTCCAAGAAAATAAAGTCATCTTTTTGGGACGATTTAATTCTTTCATAATTAAGGTATTATTGTCGCCATGTTCTTTTTTGAGGTGTTTATAAATGGGCGTACGCGGAAGGTAGTCTTCTATGAAATTAGCAATGACATTGCCTTTTTCATCTCTCCAAGGAATTTGACCTTGCCAATGGCGATCAAAAGTGCGTTGCAGGTTTTTCATGTGTTCATCAACGGCTTGTTCGGCCCATTTTTGAACACGAGAATCTATGGTCGTGTAAATTTTTAATCCATCAGAATAAAGATCATAGCCATTGTCTTTACACCATTTGTTTAACATGTTATTGACAACCCCCCTAAAGTAATTGGCCATGCCATCGTTGGGATGTTCAACGGTATAGTTTAATACAATATTTTCTTGCTTCAAAGAGTCTCCTTCAGTTTTAGAAATCACTTTGTATTTCATCATCTGGTTTAATACCGTATTTCTTCTTTTGATGGCATTTTTGGGATGAATTCTTGGGCTATAGAGGGTAGGGGCTTTTAGCAAGCCAATTAACATGGCCACTTGTTGGGTATTGAGTTTTTCAACAGGGGTATTGAAAAATGTTTTAGCTGCCGCCTTGATTCCGAAGGAGTTACTGCCAAAATCTACGGTGTTTAAATACAGGGTAATGATCTCAGATTTTGAATAAGTGCGTTCTAATTTTACCGCAGTAATCCATTCTTTGGTTTTGGCAATAATGGTTTTTACCCCAGGAATCCAGCCCAATAATCCTTTAGAAGCACCTCTTCGTGTTTTGAAAAGGTTTTTGGCCAATTGTTGAGAGATGGTACTTCCCCCACGATTATCACCTTTTACCAAGTACCAAAAAATAGAAAAAGTAGCTTGCATGTCTACGCCACAATGTTCATAAAAACGAATGTCTTCTGTCGCTACCAATGATTTGATGACAATAGGAGGGATTTGGTGGTAATCAACTGGGCTACGGTTTTCTTTGAAGTATTTTCCAAACAATACCCCATCGGCTGTCCATGCTTCAGAAGGGGTGTCTAGTTTGGGGTTTTCAAGTTGCTCTAAATCAGGTGATTTTCCTGCTAACCAAAGGAAGTTATAGTCAACAATTTGTACGTATAAAAATATACCACCAACCACATAAATAAACCATTTCCATACTTTAAGTACAGGCGTAGCATTGAATTTCTCCAAAAACATCGCCCTTAGTTCCATGGTGAAATTCCATAAAATGGTAAGCACGTGCATTAAAGTGGTAAATATGCGTATTAAGATGTTCTTCATTTTAATCAATTTCTGACAATCCAGCAATTACAAATATAACCATTGATTTTGTACTGGCAATGTTTTGGGGAACGGTAATTTTTATAACTGGTTTACAAAGCGTAAGCTTGCTAGGCTGCTCAGTTCAAACGCAAAACTAATACTAAGGTAAGGAAGTGTAGGCTTATTTGATAATTTTAGGGATTATGATTTGATTAAGAAGCCAAATATTCAACCACGGCATCTCTGATGTCGGTGAATATTTTACGAAGATTGTCTTCATTTTCTTCTAATAAAGTAACCCTAAAGCCTTGTAATTCACAGCAGAAAGAAGAAATCGGTACTACACAAATTCCTTTTGCCGCCAATAAATAATACACAAATCTTTTATCCAATTCCATGGCTTCTGCCACCCAAGTTTCTACCAATTGATTCACTGCTGCGTTCTCCACTTTTAGTTTTTGTGTTGGTTTGAGTGTTCCATCTCTGAAAATAATGGTATTGTAAAATGCGCCATAAGTTTCATTGAAAGTGAGTTCTGGTACAGTACTTAATATTTCGGCTACAATTTTACTTCTTCTGCCTATGATTTGATTTTGTGCTGCTCGATAAGGCAAATACCGTTCATCTGACATGATTTCGGGTATTGCCAATTGTGGAAGTTTGGTGGAGCACACTTCAATCATTTTGGCATTGTCTAAAGCCGAACAAAAGCGTGCAAATTCATGGTCTTTGTCTTTGTTGTAATATTCCATCCAACCACAACGAGATCCTGGCCAAGG
>JBEAZU010000428.1:0-14556 GCA_041169945.1 Bacteroidota bacterium | reverse complement strand
TTAGAAATCAAAGCGTTAAACTGTCCAACGAAGCACAAACCGCATGATGAGTAAGTTTGATGTTAGTGGCAGAGTTGTAATTTCTTCCAATTAAAGTAAAAAAGCGTCCTGTTACCAGAACGCTTTAATTGTCTATTCTCCAATAGGTTTTAATTTGCTGTCACTTAAACGTGTCTTAATATAATTTTTCAACTCTTCAAGACTCATGTTTTGTGTTTCTATACTTACTTTATCTCTTACATCGCGCATCATTTTTACAGCGTCGAGTGATTTAGTTTTTTTAGTCGTTTTCATATTTTATTAAATCTTTAGGGCTTCTAATTTCAATCATTTGGTAACCAAGTCTAAGATTAACAGAATTATAACCTTTAATTCTGTCTAAGTTTACGATATGTTTGAAATTCCAACTAGCTAAAACATCAACTTTATTTAAAGTCGCCAGTGCAATATGTCTACAATCTTCTAAACTAGTTTTACCAACAACTTTCTCGTCTATATAAGTTTGAGCAAGTTTAATAACTTCATCAGTTAAATCAACACGTTCAAATTTGTCAGCTGAGAATTTATGAAGTAATTCTCTAACTTTAGTTGGTGCATTTAATAATTCTAAGTCTAATAAATCAGAAACAACGAAAATTAGTTCATTATTTTCAAATCGTTCAAAAAGTGCAATTGTCGCATCTTTAAATTCTTTATCAAAATATCCTCCAATAATTGAAGTGTCAATATAAATTCGCTGTTTCATAATTTTATATATTCTAAGACAAATTTACAATTTAATGTCAAGTTGTAAAGGTTTTTAAATTTAATATTCTGTAAAGTTTGTGATGTCGTTTTTGTCTTTCCCACTTTGTCACTAACGAATAGGTATACGAAATTTTATCTAAAACTTAAGTATATCTCGTACATGCAGATGTGTTTTTATGAATTCTATTCAATAGTATTCATATTTCAAACTATTACAAAGGAGACGGGGCTGTGATGTATTTCCACTATTAGACCTACCGTTGTTATAATTGAATTTCTTTGCGAACGCTTTGCGTGTTTTTTCCTTTGCGCCTAAACTCTGCTGCATTGCCAGCATCAGTTTACATCAACAGGGCTGAGATGTCTTCTTTGCTGAGTGCTTTAACAAAACTTTCTTCCGTCGTAATTAATTCGGTAGAAAGTTTGAGCTTGGCATTTTGAAGGGCTAGTATTTTTTCTTCGACAGAATTTTTAGTGATAAATTTGTATATAAATACGGTTTTGTCCTGTCCTATGCGATGGGCACGGTCTATGGCTTGTGCCTCTGCGGCTGGGTTCCACCAAGGGTCTAAAATGAATACATAATCAGCTGCGGTAAGGTTGAGACCTACACCACCTGCTTTTAAAGAAATTAAGAAAACTTTTACCTCTGGGTTGTTTTGAAATAAATTTACTTGCTCTTCACGGTCTTTGGTGCTGCCATCGAGGTAAGCGTAAACGATATTTTCTTTTTCAAGATAGGCTTTGATAATGGCCAAATGTTTTACAAACTGACTAAATACAAGCACTTTATGGTCTGATTGTATGGTGTTTTCGAGCATCTCAATGATTTCTTCTAACTTGCCCGAACTGTCTTCATACGTTTCGTCTACCATTTTAGGGTGGTTTGCCAATTGTCGAAGTTTGGTAAGCCCTTGTAAAATCATGATTTGAGATTTGGTAAAACCATTTTTCTCAATCTGCTCCAATATTTTATTTCTAAAAGAAGATTTTACTTCTTCATAAATGTGTTCTTGTTCTTCTGTCATGCGACAGTAGCGAATGTTTTCCACTTTGGCTGGTAATTCTTTGGCAACCTGTGATTTATGTCTGCGCAAAACAAAGGGTTTGATAATGGCATGCAGTTTTTTCATAGCACCTTCATTGCCGCCTTTTTCTATGGCATTCATGAATTCTTTTTTGAAAAATGATTGGGTGCCTAATAATCCTGGATTCACAAAATTCATTTGTGACCATAAATCTAGGGTGCTGTTTTCAATTGGCGTTCCACTCAACACCAACCTCGACTTGGCCGTTAACTTTCCAACTTCTTTCGTGATCTGAGAATTGGGGTTTTTAATGGCTTGAGACTCATCTAATATCAAATAATTGTAATGGTAATTTTTGATGATGTCAATGTCTACCCTTGCGGTACCGTAAGACGTAAGGATTAAATCGTAATGACCAAAGCTTGCAGGGTCTTTGATCCTGTTGATGCCTGTGTAGGTCAATAACTTCAGCGAGGGCGCAAATTTTTGCGCTTCTTTTTCCCAGTTATATAGCAAGGAGGTGGGCATAATGAGTAAATTGGCTCCTTCGGCTCCTCTTTCTTTTTCGTTCAATAACATGGTCAGGGTTTGAATGGTTTTACCCAACCCCATGTCATCGGCCAAACAGCCTCCGAAATTATAGTTTCGGAGAAAATTCATCCAATTGTAGCCTGCTTTTTGGTAGCTTCTTAATTCTCCTTTTAAACCTAGCGGTAAAGGAATGTCGTCGATATCATTAAAGTTTTGAAGCTTTTCTAATTTACGACTCATGGTTACTTGCGCCAATGCGCCGGCTTGAAGTTCTTGAATTAAACTCACATGATGCTTGCGCAATCGCATTTGATCATCATGGTCCATTAAAGCAAACAGGGCGGAGTATTGCGCAAACCATTCTTCAGGAATAATTGCAATCTCTCCATTGGGAAGTTCAAATTCCCTGATTTTATTGACAATATGTTTGCGTAGCTGAATAAATGGAATTTCATACTCCCCAAAACGAACAACTGCATTCACATCAAACCAGTCTCTTCCTTCTACAATAGACAACGTGATGGTCGAATTTCCTATAAAATAGCGTTTGGTATCCGATCCATTTTGTTTGATGATAAACTTTTCTTGCTCGAGCATGGTGCTGTGAAGCTGCAACCAACCAAAAGCTTCTCCTCTAAGCATTTGAAATTTAGCATTTCTTAATTTCATGCCCGTCATGCCCAACAGGTCAATTTTGTTTTTTTCCCAATCGAGGGCTCTTTTTACTTTATGGAAGATGTAAGAGTCGCTTGTCTTTTCAATTCTTACACTCGAAGGAGAGGCATCGGAAGCACTGAAATGATAGCTACCGTATTCAAAACTCAACTCGAAAACTATTTTAGCATCTTCTTGAGAGATTTCTTCGGCCTCTTGTTCTCCAAAAAGTGTGGCGTTTTGGGGTGCAAGGGTGGCCAACTCGGTGAAGGTAAGTATTGGTTTAGGTTGGTAGCGCTCTGTTTGGATTTCAAATCCTTTTGCATATACATCAAAAGAGGCAAT
This sequence comes from Bacteroidota bacterium, assembly GCA_041169945.1. Taxonomy (GTDB): domain Bacteria; phylum Bacteroidota; class Bacteroidia; order Cytophagales; family UBA9547; genus CALPQG02. The sequence goes on along the minus strand of JBEAZU010000428.1, from coordinate 11,251 downwards.
GAGTTGTGCCCCAAATTTATGAAGCCATGCATCTTCCACTTTGCGCGGCACTTCTATGAATTTTTTATTTAAAAATGGTTTTACTTTGTTGCCATCTACCTCTTTTTCGAAACTATACAAGGTGTTGTTGACCAACATATAGGCAGGTTTTTTGTTGATAATTACTGCACTTTTATATTGAAAATCTAAAAATTCACCTTCGTATTTAATGCTTGGGAAGTAATGGGTGTTTTCCTCGTTTCTTCTGAAATGAAAAAGAACTTTGCATTTTACTGGAGCCATGTCTACTTTTTTGTAGGTGGGTTCTCCATCTTTGCCCATTTCAAAAATCATTTTATCATTTTGAAGCAATTCAAGAATTTGTGACCTGCGCCCTTCTACATAATTTTCGAGGGTTTCTTGGATCAATGGTTCTCCTTTGGCTTTGTCATATATTTTGAGGAAAAAGTCTGCCGTCGTTATTTTTTTTTCGTAGTGTTTTTTGACGATGGTATCTTGTCTTAAATCATCCATCAATCGAATAAGTTTAAAATCAATTTCATCTAAATTGGCGCTGAATTCTTCGGCATTGGTAGATGAAATGTGTTGGTGCTGAAAAGTTAAGCGCCCACGACCATCTATCTGAACCACATATGCTTCAAATAAAAAGCCCAAGAACTCGTGTTCAAAGAATGAATAAATAACCTGAAAAGGCTGGGTTGTTGCTACTTTCAATGGTTTGTTGTTTTTTCTTTTATTAAATCAAAAAGGTCTACAATTTACAATTAATATATAGACATGGCAAAAGTTTTTATGGATAATTAAAATACTACAAAACAGGGTTTCAGGGTAGGGAATTAAACCTTTTTTAATATGCTAGCCCTGAAGTATATTCAATGGAAACATTGTTGAAAAGCTTAGCCATCGAATAATGGTTTACTGGCTTGCTATGGCTTTACTTTTAAAAAGTCCTTGAAAATCATCAAATAATATACTTAAACAAACGGTATGAAGTAAGTCGATATTGTTTAGTGCTTTGTTGTTGAATTTATAAGCAATAATGTTCATATAGCCCAATTCAATACGAATGTCATTCTCGAATTTATAGCCAAAGCCAATCGCAGACCTGAATTGGTCAAGTAGGTTGATGTTTTTAATGCTTTCTCCTGTTTTAATAAATATTTCAGCATGACTATACGTGTAATAAGTGCCCGTTTCAATTTTAGTATTGTTGATGGGCATTACAGCTCTCAGCATGTACCTAAACCTAGATTGAATAGTTGCCTTTTCGAAATGATAGCTTGCTGCTGGTCCTAGCAATAGGTCGGTTTCATCATTGCTTTTTAATCCCATGAAACGCAAATCATATCGGTAACGGTGCTGTAAGGCAAGTATTCCAAAGTTTTGGGTATTGGTGATTTGTAATGAACTGCGGTATTCTGGTTGAAAAGTGGCGATGTTGTTTACCGGTGCTGTCCAGGTGCCAAACCAGGCAATCGGAGAAATGGAAAAGGTGAATGATTTGTCGGCTTGGTAATGTAGCCATACCCTGCTCGCGTATTGAAATGGATTTTTAAAAAGATTTGATTTACTGTTTCCTACAGTAGTACTTGGTTCAGATGAATGTGCCGGATCTGCTTGTCTTCTGTATTCAAAATCAATTTGATAATTGAGCTTTTGGGATAGTTTGCCTGATAAAGCAAGTTTGTTCCAAGAGACAATATTGGGAATATAATCTCTAGATACCGTAGACGGTGCTTGGGCGGAAGCCTGAAGACTGAAAAACAAAAGGGTAACGGCGATTAATTGTTTCATTGTAACGTATTGTACGGTGTATGCTTCGCTTAATTAGAAATGTAAAGGTAATTTTTTAGTACGCAAAGACAATGATATCAATGGGAATTCAATTTTAATTTACCATTTTTCCATAAAATGTTTTGTATAATTCGTTTGGATTCGATTACTGATTTTAATGCATTGCTTTCAAGCATCGGCTATCATTTTTAACCTATTCTTCACCTTAAAATGAAGCAATCATGATTCCCTAATTATTATGTAGCGTTTTTAGATGAGCACCTCATTATTTATTCAATTATCCCCCCTTGCAAAACTGATATAAATACTACACAAGCTCATCGGAAAGCACCCCTTCAACATTGATATACACTTTCAAAATTTCATGTCGCTATAACAAAACAATAATATAGACTTTGCGTGCTAATGTTATAAATTTGCTATCATTACAAAAAAATGTCGTCTCCCAATAAAGAATATGAAAACACTGCCATACCAATTAGTATTAGCTTCTGCCTCTCCTCGAAGAGCTCAATTGTTGAAAGATGCAGGGTTTGATTTTGAGGTGAGGGTGAGTCATGTGGATGAGGTATATCCCAATGATTTAAAAGTGAGTGAGATACCTTTGTTTTTGTCTAAACTAAAAGTGGCTAGTTTAGTAGGAGGTTTGGCCACCAATGAACTGGTAATTGCCGCCGATACTATTGTGCATTTGCACGGAAGTGTGTTAAATAAACCCTTGAATCGTGATGAAGCGAGTTTGATGTTGCAAAAATTATCGGGTCAAAAACATGAAGTCATTACAGGTGTAACCTTGGCAACTACGCTAAAGTCAACCTCTTTTTATGAAGTCACAGAGGTGTATTTTAAAAAATTGACTGCATCACAAATAGATTATTATATCGATCATTTTAAACCTTTTGACAAAGCCGGTGCGTATGGTATTCAGGAGTGGATTGGCATGGTTGGCGTTGAAAAAATAAATGGCTCTTTTTATAATGTAATGGGCTTGCCCATACATAAAGTGTTTGAAGAATTGCAATTGTTTTAATTGGTGATTATATTGGCAGCATACGTATGTTTAAATAATACATTCATGCGATTGCTTCGTGATGCTATTTAACATTACCATCAATTCTAACCTTTACCTATGACCAACCTTGTTTCTAAAGTAGCCTATTTCAGTAAAGAATTTGCCATTGACCAATCATTGAAAATTTATTCTGGTGGTTTGGGATTTTTGGCGGGGTCTTATTTGAAAAGTGCCTATGCTTTAAACAAAGATTTGATTGGCGTAGGGATCTTGTGGAAATATGGTTATTATGATCAGGATAGAGATGAAGATGGCCTGATGAAGGTGAACTTTGAAGCCAGGCATTACCACTTTTTAGAAGATACAGGGGTACAATTTACCGTAAATGTACACGACAAAGAAGTTTGGGTGAAAGTGTGGCTATTGAAACCCGAAACTTTTGAAACGGCTCCTTTGTACCTCTTAAGTACTGATGTACCTGAAAATGATTTTTTATCTCAAACCATCACCCATCATTTATACGATAAAAATGAAGCTACCCGTGTGGCTCAAAGTATTTTGTTAGGCATTGGAGGTGCTAAGATGATTGATGTATTGGGTTTAGCAATTACTACCTATCATTTGAATGAAGCAAGTGCTGTTCCTTTGATATTTTATTTATACAGTAAGTGTCAATCCATTTCGGCGGTGAAACAACAAGTTGTTTTTACCACACATACCCCAGAGGTGGCAGGAAATGAGTTGAGGCCCATTGATTTACTTACCGAAATGCGTTTTTTTGATGGTCTTTCCCCTGATGTCGCTATTCAAATTACTGGACAAACTGGAGACCAATTTGATTATACCCTTGGCGCCTTGAGACTTGCCCGTAAAGCCAATGCGGTATCGACCATTCATGGTCATATTTCTCGTGAAATGTGGAAAGACAAAGCTGGTGTTTGTGACATTATTGCCATTACCAATGCTCAAAATCAAAAATATTGGCAAGACAAAGGCCTGAAGATTGCCCTCGATAACCATGATTTGCAGGCGCTTAAGGCAAGAAAAAGAGCTTTGAAACAAGAATTGTTTGCAGAAGTGGCAGACCAGACGGGTAAAATTTTTGATCCAGAGGTGTTGACCATCGTCTGGGCCAGGCGTTTTGCTGGTTATAAAAGAGCAGGGATGTTGCTCAATGACTTTGAACAGTTTTCAGCCATGGTAACACAAACCGCTATGCCGGTTCAGTTTATTTGGGCTGGCAAACCTTATCCTTTTGATACCATTCAAATAGCATTGTTTCATCAGATTCAACAAAAAACAGCAGCATTTGCCAATGTCGCTGTGCTCACGGGCTATGAATTAGCCTTGTCGGCAAAACTAAAAAAAGGGGCTGATGTTTGGTTAAATACACCCCGATTTACCCGTGAAGCCTCGGGTACAAGTGGTATGTCTGCGGCAATGAATGCAGCCATCAATTTTTCAATTCCTGACGGTTGGGTGGCCGAATTTGCTGTGCATGGGCATAATGCGTTCATTATCCCGGTGGCAGAAACCTTGATGCATGATGCCGACTTACAAGAAAAAGAAGAATGTACGGCCATTTATAAAATACTACAAGAAGAAATATTGCCTTGTTACTACAAGCATCACGATGATTGGTTGGGTATTGTTGAAAATAGTATGAATGAAGTTAGTCCTAAATTTGATTCCAATCGAATGGTGGAGGAATACTATAAACAATTGTATTCTTTTTCATAATAACTATTATAAGAAAATTGAATTTGTAATGAGTCAACAAGGTCGTTCAGTTGATGATTTGTGCCGAAATTCAAATATTTCTCAAGGCATAAGTAGTGGTATGGATACCTTATGTCATTTAAGAACAACATTGAATGATTCAGGTATTTACCAGTGGTAAATATTCATCCTGATGTTCTCACATTGCTATTGTCGTTTTAATCACTGATTGGCTATGTCAAAAAACAATATATTTCAAAATTTAACACTAGCGTTTGCTTTGTTTGTGGGTACTGCGTGTACCCGAACCATCAGTTTTCAGATCTTGAGCCCTGCTACGATTACGTTGCCAGCAAATGTGCGTCAAGTGGTGTTGGTCAATAGGGCCGTACCTTCAAAACCTAAAAGCAATTTAGTAGAAGGTGTGCTTACTGGTGAAATGCCTGGTCAAGACAAACAAGGTCGTCAGGAAGTAATCATGGGGCTTTTGGGCGCTTTAAAATTAACACCAGCTTACCAAACAGTATTGGCACAAGAAGAGTTAAAAGGGACCAACACTGGCGCGGAATTTCCTTTGGCATTGTCGGCCACGGAAGTCGCTGCTTTATGTAAAAAATATGCTGCAGAGGCATTGGTGGCAATGGAGCATTATGATTCTGATTGTATCCCTGGTGCAGCCAGTTTGAAAAAAGACAAAGTAACCAATAAAGACGGGTCTATTACAGAAAAAGTATATTATCAGGTGGTGCAAGTTGGCAATGTGAGGGCTGGATTTAGAATTTACGACCAAACTGGAAAGATTGTAGAGGAGTTTGAAGAGAAGCAAAACCTGAGCTGGACTACCACAGGTAGCAATGCCTTGGAGGCACTAGGAAGTATCATGTCTCGTGTAGATTATATGAATAACCTGAGCAATCAGCTTGGGGGATTGTATGCCGATAGAATTGCGCCATATTGGATTCGTGTGCAAAGAGAATATTATAAAAAAGGACACAACAAAGCCTTGAAAATAGCAGGTAGGTATATTGCGACGAACGAATGGGATAGTGCAGAACGCCTTTATCTTGAGGTGATTAACCAATCGGGAGGGGTAGGAAATGATGCCGCCAAAGCGTATTATAATTTAGGGATATGTTATGAAATCAATGGCGACTTGTACAAGGCTAAAGATTGTTTATCAAAAGCGTACGCCATTGGAGGAAAAAGACTTGCCCTTGATTATTCAAATGTGTTAACACACCGAATAAGTATTGCCCAAAGGGTAGACCAACAATTGCATCAAAAATAATAGTGTCTTTATCTTTCAAACACAGCTTATTGCAATATTCAATTTGGTCGATTTGTTAATTTAAAATTCAAAATTTATTTGTTGCTTTTGAGTTTTTAAGCATACCCTAATTAAAGTACCTGTACTTATTAAGCCTCAGGGTGTTAGTGTAGGGAATCGTTTACCGCTAATACAGTAGTTAATATTCGTGTCACTACATTGTGACACGAATATTAGATGCTTTTTTTATTTGTCATACAAAAAAAACAGCGCTTTAGCCCCTAAATGATTCTTGTGTTTTGTTCCCGAAATAACTGACTTATTTTTTCTTTTGGGATGCTAAGGAGTCTTTTTCAGATTGGCAGCATTTACCCTCCTTTTCTGCTCTGTTGTCTTCATGCATCATCATGTGTTTACCCATGTCAGCATGCTCCATTCCTTTGTAGCAGTGGCATCGATTGCCCTTGTTCCAAAGGGCCTTGTCATGCCATTCATGGCATTGCCCCATCATTCTACAACAATGAACACTAATCAAAAGGGATATGCCAACCATTAAACAAAAGGAAACAAACATTACAAACACGGCTACAATTTTGTAAAATACCTGTAGGTTTTCTTTCTGTGCATGTTGAAATAACCAAAGGCCAGCACTGAGTGAAAGTAATGACATGGCTGTGGCGATTATTAAAAAAGGTAAATCCATTTGCTTAAAATTTAAGAAGTTGAAAATTGTTTAAAATGATTAATCGTAAAATAGTCTGCCTATGATTTCCAAATAAACGATGGCTCACTATTTTACGGTATTGCACTATTCAAAACGATATTCTTCGTTTTGAAAAAAATAAGTTTAAAATTGACTAATTTGATGGTGTAAAATTGTAGGTTTTGAGTCGATTAAACTAGGGTATAGATCAGTGAGTGATGTGATTTTTATCAAGGTAAATTTCAATTACGGGAAAAGCGATTTTAACGCTAACAAGGAATCTATTTCAAAATGGATGTCGGCTTGGTGTGTTGTTTTTTCAGGATTAAAATAAACTGCTTGGATACCTGCATTCATGGCGCCTAAAATGTCTGCATCAAGGGTGTCTCCAATCATTAAACAATGCGCGGGGATGGTTTGTAAATGTTGAAGCACATGGTCATAAAACGCTTTTGTTGGTTTTTTAGCCCCGATGACATCAGCGGTGAAAACGGTGTTGAAATAGGGGGCTATGCCTGAGGAGGCCATTTTAATGGCTTGAATTTCTGCGAAGCCATTGCTTAAGATGTGCAAGGTATGGCTTTGTGCAAAATGCGCTAATATTTCTAGTGTATGGGGAAATAAATGGCCTTTTTGTGGACAAATGGCAATGTACTCGTCATTGAACGTAGGAGGGATGTGTTTAACGTCTATGCCAAGATTGCTAAAGGTTTGTGTTAATCGGAGTGTTCTTAGTTCGTATTTGTCAATTTTATTGTGGTTAAATAGCTCCCATAATTCGCGGTTTACGCGGTGGTATTGGTCTGTAAATGAGCGCAAGTCCATTTGGTGAAGCGCTTCAAAACGATGTTTTTCAAACAAATAGGCAAGTGTCTCTGAAGAGTTTTTGTCAAAATCCCAAAGGGTGTGGTCGAGGTCAAAGAAAAGGTGTTTGATGTCTTTCATTGTCTGTAAAATTAAAAATGAAGACGTAATCGGTCTACCACGATGTTGTTCGCAATATGACTTTCCACAATTTCAGCTACATCGTCTATGCTTACTTTTCCATAAAATACACCTTCTGGATAAACGACCAAGGCAGGCCCTTCGCTACAGACATCCAAACAACCTGATTTTTGTGCCCTAACTTCTGTTTGTAGTCCATGGATGGCCAATTGTTTTTGAAATGCTTTCACCAATTGCATGCCACATGCTTCTCCACAGCTTTCTTTGCCATTGCTTCGTTCGTTGGTACAAACAAAAATGTGTTTTTTGAATTTCATCTGTCTTTAAATTGTCGTTTCGAATGTTGAGTATTGACTGGGCTTATTGAAATATGCCGAATCTTATTTGATAAAAGATGCCAAGTTATGGCGTAACTCGGTGTTGACGAGGATCATTATTGGTCCACTTCCTGGTCGTGATTTTATAGGCGACCAATTCTCTGTTAGAATACAAAACCCTGTAATTTTCAAGGTCTTGTACCATGGTTTGGTCTTTTTCTAAGTATTTGAATATTTGTTCTACTACGTCAAGTACTTCTTCTTTGATATAGTAAAAGGTCCACATGTCTTCTTTACGCAATCGAACAAGTCCTGCATTTTTAAGGTTATTCATGTGACGGGATGTTTTTGTTTGCGTGAAGTCAAGAATTAATTCTATGTCTGTGCCGCATAATTCTTTGTTGTGCAGCAGTAAATTCATGATCCTGATTCTTGATTCATCACTCATGGCTTTGAATACTTGCTGTCCGAATTGAAGACTAAAGTTTTTTAACCTCATGCGTATTTTGATTAATGACTGTTCAAATATAATTTTTTTATTTGGCTAATCTACATAAGATTTATTTTCATGACATAATAGAATATCCAATAAATGCTTACCTTAGTCGCAGCATAAAACTTATGATCAAGTATAAATACATATTCCTCCTATTGGCCATTGTTTTCATGAATGTTCATGCATGGGCACAAGGCAAAGACAAAGTAATACAACTGTCTGGTTTAGTGGTATGTAATGATAGTTTGTATGGTGTTTTTGGGGCTCATTTATATGTTCCCAAAACCGGACGCGGCACCTCTACCAATGGCGTTGGTTTTTTCTCTATGCCTGTCGTGGAGGGCGATAGTTTGGTGATTACTGCCATTGGTTATAAGCAACAAAGTTTTAAAGTACCCTATGGCATGGAAGACAAGGTTTCATTGATGGTTGATTTAAAGCAAGATACCTTATTGCAGCCAGTGATTGATGTTTTTCCTTACTATACTGAAGAACTTTTTAAACAAGCTTTTCTAGCACTTAAATTGCCTGATCAACAGTACCAATCCTTGAACTACAACCTTAGCGATAGGGTAATGGCAAGCTTGTATGCCAAATCTGAAATGGATGGCAGCATGAATCATAAGTATTTTATGCAGCAACAAGCCTATAAGCAAGAAACACGTTTTCAGGCGCCGAGTATTTCATTGTTAAATCCTTTTGCTTGGGCGCAATTTATCCAGTCGGTGAAACGAGGCGATTTTAAGAAAAAGAAATACAAAGACGAGCAATAACAGGTATTGCTTGGAATTCTTTATTTTTTGAATGCTATAAGTTGAATGGCATTTATGGTTGAATAAATAAAATTTGATTGGTAATCTACCAGTATCGCTATAAATGATTTGCTGTGTAACGATGATTTTCCAAGCTATAATCCATACGCCTCCTTAGGGGGGGGAACTCAAAAGTAACAAATTTTGAATTTTGAATTTTGAATTTTAAATTTTGAATTTTAATCTAGCCTATAGCGCAGCATTGGTAGGTACTTTGCGTGAAGGATAGGAATGAAAAGCCCGCAGCGTAGCGAGGTATGCAAGTCCGCCGCGGCGGACACGCCCAAATCTTACTATTACTGTCTTATATTTTAAAACCCCATTAAATCCTTTCTCCTTTTAGTATTTCAGACAAATGGTGCAAAGTGTATTAAAATAAATCCAAATAGTCTTGCACTTCATTTTAAAACAACTCTCCTAAATTGCTAATTATCAATAATTATATAGTTTTTCAGCAGACCCTACTTAGGTATGAATTCCATAATTCGATACCCCTTTGATAATTCGCCAATGAAGCATATTAACGCCAACTAGCTTGGGGTAACTTACAAAGGAATATTGCCATGCTTTTTTCGTGGAATTTTGGCTACTTTGTTTTCTAACATTTTAAAAGCTTTGATCAGTTTCGCCCTGGTTTCGCTGGGTTGAATTACCTCGTCTACATAACCCATGGCTGCTGCCCTATAGGGATTGGCAAATTTATCGGTATACTCTTCTATTTTTTCTTCCAATCGTACATCAGCATTTTCTGCTTCCGCTATTTCTTTTTTGAAAATAATTTCAGCAGCGCCTTTGGCACCCATTACGGCAATTTCAGCACTTGGCCAAGCATAATTCATGTCTGCACCGATGTGTTTAGAATTCATGACATCATACGCGCCGCCATAGGCTTTTCGGGTAATGACCGTAATTCGAGGCACCGTGGCTTCACTAAAGGCGTATAATAATTTGGCCCCATGTGTAATAATGCCTCTCCATTCTTGGTCTGTGCCAGGCATAAACCCTGGTACGTCTTCAAGTACCAACAATGGAATGTTAAAGCAATCACAAAACCGTATAAACCTTGCTGCTTTGGTGCTGGCATTGATGTCTAATACCCCTGCAAGCACGGCGGGCTGGTTGCCCACGATGCCTATACTTTTCCCCGCCAACCTTGCGAAGCCAACGACTATGTTACCTGCAAAATGTTCATGCACTTCCATAAATGTATCTTGGTCACAAATTTCATTGACCACTTCCCTCATGTCATAGGGTTGATTGGGGTTTTCTGGGATCAGTTGGTCTAGTTTGTGCCTGAGTTCTGAGTTTTCATGGTTTGAATAGGGTAGTTCAGGAGCTTTGTCTTCGCAGTTTTGAGGTATATAACTTAATAATTTTTTGAGGTGCACAATACAGCTTATTTCGTTTGGATAAGCAAAATGAGTCACGCCACTTTTGCTTGAATGGGTACTGGCTCCTCCTAATTCTTCTGCACTTACTTGTTCGTGGGTAACGGTTTTGACCACATTAGGACCTGTTACAAACATATAAGAAGTGTTTTCTACCATCATAATAAAGTCAGTGATGGCCGGTGAATATACCGCTCCTCCTGCACAAGGCCCCATGATGGCCGACAACTGAGGGATAAGGCCTGAGGCCATGGTATTTCTATAAAAAATGTCTGCATAGCCTCCTAATGATACAACGCCTTCTTGAATTCTTGCTCCACCGGAATCATTCAAACCAATGATGGGCATGCCATTTTGCATGGCCAAGTCCATGATTCTGCAAATTTTTTTGGCGTGTGCTTCTGATAAGGCTCCTCCAAAAATGGTGAAATCTTGCGCATATACATACACCGAGCGTCCGTTGATGGTGCCATAGCCAGTGATGACGCCATCTCCTAAATAGGTTTCATTTTCTAATCCAAAGTCATGGCATCGATGTGTTACAAATTTGCCAATTTCTTCAAATGTGCCTTCGTCTATTAATAAATGAATTCGCTCTCTTGCGGTAAGTTTACCTTTGGCATGTTGGGCTTCAATTCTTTTTTCACCGCCAGCCAGTGACGCTTCTTCATGAAGGGTGCGTAGGTGGGCTTGTTTCTGTTGGTTGGAAGTTGACATCGTTCAAAAATTTATGCTAAAAACAGTTACGTGAATAATTTGTTTGAAGTTATGCATTGTGCCGATTTAAAATAATTTTTT
>JBEAZU010000427.1:0-3619 GCA_041169945.1 Bacteroidota bacterium | reverse complement strand
CTTCACTAACCCCAAACAATTTGCTTAATTCTGAGACATTTACTTCAAAATGCTCATCTAATTTTCTGAGAATTATTGATCTCCTTTTGGCAGTAGTTATTTTTTCTTTGGGTTCCAATTTGTGGCGTCTTTAATTGTGATAAATCTAAGATGTTCAAATGTACGAAAAAAAACGAAAGCAAATGCAAGTTGTTGTAAAAAAAATTATTCAATTGCTTGAAGTTTTTATGATGGCAATTTGTGCAATTGAAAGAAAATAGTCTTGTGGATTTTTGTGCTTAAAACATTGCTACTCTTTCAAGATTATAGTACGCTTAATGATTTAATATGCTTTATATAAGTCTTTAATTTGCTTAAATACTTATATTTTGTATGGCATACCTTGTTTATTTGTATTTAAGTTAATCTAATAATCGTATATATATTATAAAAGTCCTTTGGGAAGATATGTTTTTTGTTTTTGAAAAAAAGCATTTGAAAGTTTTGCGCTATCTTTCGAAATGCTTATGTTTGTATTGTAATTCAAATTTATCGAAATTTATCGAAATTTAATGAAAGGTAAAGCTATGAAAAATAAAGTATTAGGTATCGAAAAAGAATGGTTGATAGACAATAAAGGAATTCACACTGCATCAGAAATTGCAGGTCAACCAACTTTATGGTTAGCAACTTGGGAAGCGCTAAATAACCAAAGCGCTAAACTTGTAACTTATCTTAATGCAGTGCTCTCGCATGAGCCCTTAGATATTATTCTTACCGGTGCAGGAACGTCTGCTTTTATCGGAGAGGTGTTAGTAGGAGCCTATAAAAATGCCTTCCATAAAGATGTCAGGGCTATTTCTACAACAGACCTTATGACTTTTCCTGGTCAATACCTTAGCAAAAAAAAGCCAACCTTGTTAATTTCTTTCGCTAGGTCAGGAAATAGCCCCGAAAGTGTTGGGGTAGTAGATATTGCCAATCAATATTGTAAAAATATATTTCATTTGATTATTACTTGTAACCAAGAAGGAGCATTGGCCAAACAATACCAAGGAGAGCATGTTTTTACCTTTATTTTGCCACCACAATCTAATGACAAAAGCTTGGCCATGACAGGAAGTTTTACTTCAATGTTACTATCAGGTTTGATGATTACCAATTATCATGACATTGCCTCCTTGAAAAATAAAGTACAATCACTTGCCGATACAGCCACGTATATTTTAGCTAACCATACCGAGTCATTACAAAAAATAGCGCAATTAGGTTTTGAAAGAGCTGTGTTTCTTGGATCTGGCCCACTTTTAGGCATTGCCACGGAAGGTCATCTTAAAGTACAGGAACTGACGGATGGTAAAGTTGTTTGTAAAAATGATTCCTATTTAGGTTTTAGGCATGGTCCTAAAGCTGTGATTGATGAAACCACTTTGATTGTGTATCATTTTGCCAACAATGAATATGTGCGTCAGTTTGAAAATGATTTGGTTAAAGATATTTACCAAAGAAAAGATGGCATGTTTAGGTTAGGCATTGGTGCTCCTCATCTACACCAAGACAATGTTGATTTGTTGATTGATTTGCCTGGGTGCGAAGAAATGGATGATGCTTGGATGGCCGTTTGCAGTATTTTACCTGATCAACTATTGGCATTCTATAAATGCATCAATGTAGGTTTATCTCCAGATGAGCCTTCTGTAAGTGGTAATATAGCTAGAGTTGTACAAGGTGTCATCATTTATCCCTATCAAGCCAATGTCGAAGTATAACAATGTTGGAGAATATATTTTAGTGGTATGTCCCAACCCAGCGGTAGATATATACGCTAAAATTGATCACTTTAAACAAGGTGATACTAATCGTATTACTGAAGAAAGTCAATATCCTGGAGGAAAAGGCGTACATGTAGCCATGGCCGCCGCAGAGCTAGGACAAAAGGTAGTATTGTTAGGGTTTTGGGGTGGCCCAACAGGTCTTTGGATTAAGGCTACTGTTGAAAAATTATACCCCAATATCAATTGTGTAGGACCTGAAGTAAATGGTTGGACACGTAGCTGTTATACTTTTAAATCAGCTAGTGATTTTGATGATACGGAATTATTAGGTACTGGACCAATACTTGAGCATGCTGATATGGATGAATTTTATTTCTTATTCCAACAATATCTCAATAATGCAAAATGTGTTTGCTTAAGTGGTTCATGGCCTAAAGGTGCTCCTGAAAATGCTTATGCACATTTCATTAACATAGCACACCTTCATCATAAAGCAAGCTTTTTAGATTGTACCGGTATTCAATTTGAGCATGCCATGTTAGAAAAACCGTATATGGTGCACTTAAATAAAAATGAAGTATGTGCAGCCTATGGTGTTGATACCATTGAAAAAGGAATTACCGAATTGGTTAAAAATTGTGATTATGCTGCTGTTACTGATGGTTCAAAAGGATTGTATTTAGCCAATTCAAGTACTCAAGTAAAAGCTTCTTGTCATGTTGCCAAAGAAAAAGTGTACAGTGCCGTGGGTTGTGGTGATTGTTTGACAGCCGGTTTAGTCGTGGCTTTTGTTGCCAATAAATCAACTGAAGAGGTGGCAAAATTGGCCGTTGCTTGTGGTGCTGCCAATTGTTTAAGACAAGACTTGGGGATGCTTTATCAAAAAGATGTCAACGAACTCTTAGATTTGGCCGTAATTAATTAAATCATAATGAAATTGTTTTGATACAATTAAACTTAATAATGATATGAAAACTAGCAAATTATATGATGTCATTGTGGTTGGGGAATTAAACGTTGACATTATTCTTAATAAAATGTCATCGTTGCCTGAAGTTGGAAAAGAAAAAATTGCAGAAGAAATGTCTGTAGTTTTAGGCAGTTCTTCCGCTATACTTGCTTCTAATTTAAGTACGCTAGGAACAAAAGTTGGATTCATCGGAAAAGTAGGGAATGATTCATTCGGCGAATTGGTAATTAATGCATTGAAATCCAAAGGGGTAGATACTTCTTTAATTTCTGTTTCAAAATTTACCAATACTGGTGCTACGATTGTCATGAGTTTTGACAATGATCGTGCAAATGTAACTTATCCTGGCGCAATGGTCGAGCTCACACTTGATGATATTGAAGACGACGTGTTGTTAAAGGCAAGACACTTACATTTTTCATCTTGTTTTTTACAACCAGGCATCAAAAAAGATTTGGTTAAACTATTTAAAAATGCTAAAAAATTAGGACTTACGACATCGCTTGATCCACAATGGGATCCTGAAGAAAATTGGTCATTAGATCCTGAAATTTTTCAATACATCGACTTTTTTTTACCCAATACCGCTGAACTTATTGCCATTACTAAAAAGGAAACGTTAACAGATGCCTTGCAGGCGGTACGAACAGACAATGTGGTAATTGCAAAAATGGGAACCAAAGGGGCTTGTTTATATAAAAATGGTATTCAAGAAATATTTCCTGCTTTTCTAAATAAACAGGTCGTAGATACTGTTGGCGCAGGGGATAGTTTTAATGCAGGCTTACTTTCAAGATATCTTGAGGGAGGAAGTATTGCAGACAGCATCACTTTTGCGTCGCAAGTGGCCGCAATTTCCACTACAGGTGCTGGCGGAACAGGTGCATTTACAGAT
>JBEAZU010000426.1:0-5708 GCA_041169945.1 Bacteroidota bacterium | reverse complement strand
AAAAGTACGGAGAAAAGTACGGAGAAAATATTGAGGATAATAAAGGAAACCCCAAGTATCACGATATTAGAATTGTCTCAAAAGCTTCAAGTATCTACAAGTGCTATAGAAAAGAATTTAGCTAAGTTGAAAAGTAATGGGCTTGTAGTAAGGATTGGCAGCGATAAAGGCGGACATTGGAAAGTGAAGTAATGACCTCGATGGCAGCGGTTGTTACGCAGGAGCTATTCGTATGATACAACCTTTTTCCGACATGCTATTTTGCTTGATGGCAATGCCAATATAGACAATACCTGCTTCTCTATCATTTAAAAACGCAAGCACTTCTTTTCTAAAGCCTCTTTAAACGAGTGTATACGATTACGCACTAACATGTATCAATACAGTTAATGGCGCGGTTTAATGCTGTGAAGCCAATACATACCAATTATAACACACCCTAAAATGGCAATTCTCCAATAGTTGTATCGTTGACATGGCTATCCTCTAAAGGGTCGAATTTATAATCTTTACATTGGCTGAGCAAGCAGGTATTTCAGAAAAGATTTTTAATGATATTATAGCATTAATGATATCCAAATCTGATTTAGTTGAAAAAATGAAAAACAGCTTCCTATTTTAATGATTTGACCAAAAGAAATTATTTGCAAGCCTATCAAACAAGGTTAGAACAATTTGTGAAAGCATAAATTATAGCAACAATCATTAAAACTTGTAATTTTTGCAAGTTTTAATGATAGAGGTATTTTTAGTAAAATTTATAACGAACATAGCCGGATAAACTAAAAACCATCTACTTTATGATACAATCATTAATGATTGCTAAAAGCTACTAGACCTAGAAGAATATTTTACACCTATTCAGTAGATTGTTAATCCACTATTCACCGCTATTCGACAATTGTATTGTCGAATCAGTATCGTAGGATTTGCAATCCGGATCAATGTAAGGTCGGATTGCAAATCCTACGAGAAGGCTTCCGAATTGCAAATTCGGAAGAGCTGGATGTGTAGCGGAAACAGGACTCAAACCTGTGTTCACCTTGGCGAATATAAGCCTATTTAATGGTTAAGTTCGTGTACTATTGATTATTTAGGCATAAATAAAAAACTCCGCTATTCGTCAATTGTATTGTCGAATAGTGGCTCAATATCGTTTAGTGAACAAATCTTGTTATTATTAAATCTGTGAAAATCAGCTTAATCCGTCAAATCTGTGTTCAATTTGGCCCCGTTTTTCAACGGGGTTCTTTTGTCAAAGAATAATCTCGCAAGTGCGGGATGGAAAACTGATGTAGCGGATTGGACAGATTGTCACGGATATTATCCTTAAATAAACATTGAATTTGCAATTCGGAAGAGCTGGGGTCAAGTATACACATTAAATAAGGCAGTAACAAAAAAATAAAAGCCCTGTAAGTTTGTGACTCACAGGGCTTTCCGATTAAGTTGTGTAGCGGGAACAGGACTCGAACCTGTGACCTTCGGGTTATGAGCCCGACGAGCTACCTACTGCTCCATCCCGCGATGTATCTTTTAAATTTATTGCTAAATCTTATTTCTTAATCGGGATACAAAGGTATGAAAATATTTCATTAAAGCAAGCTATTCAAATAATTATTATTTTAATTTCAAGATTCCTAAGCCTTCTTGAATCTATGTCCAATGGTCAAGAACTCTTCCCTTCCCTAAAATATGCCTCAAAGTCTAAGTGTTGGCACGAATACCTTTCAAAAACCAGGCAGGAAACGGCAGCATTCTTAAATTTATAATCTCGCTTATTTAAAATTTCTGATGAGGCTTTGAATAAAATAATCTACTTTTGTAATAGACTTTATCTCATGGAAATAACAAATATACACAAGGCTGGTTTTGTAAGCATTATTGGAAAACCAAATGTTGGCAAATCAACCTTAATGAATGTGTTGGTTGGAGAACGATTATCGATTATCACTTCCAAAGCACAAACCACAAGACATAGAATTCAGGGAATCATCAATGGAGACGATTATCAAATCATCTATTCTGACACCCCTGGGATCATAAAACCTGCTTATGAGCTTCACAAATCGATGATGAATTTTGTGAGCTACTCTTTAGAAGATGCAGATGTCATTTTATTTGTGACTGATATTTATGAAAAATTTGATGAAGAAGATGTGATTGTGAAATTACAAAAAACAGAAACCCCTGTTTTTTTAATTATCAATAAAATTGACATTGCTTCTCAAGAAGACATTGATGAAAAAACAGCGTATTGGAAAGAGAAAATCAATCCTAAAGAAATCATCTGTCTTTCAGCCTTAAAAGAAATCAATACCAGCACGGTATTGAGTAAAATATACCAATATTTACCCGAACATCCGGCGTATTATCCAAAAGAAGAACTCACCGACAAACCCGAACGTTTCTTTGCCGCAGAAATATTGCGCGAAAAAATATTCTTAAACTACAAAAAAGAAATTCCTTACAGCTGCGAAGTAGTCGTAGAAGAATTTATTGAACGCGAGGACATTATCAAAATTAGGGCCATCATTTACGTAGAACGTAAAAGCCAAAGGGGCATTTTAATTGGCCACATGGGTGAATCGATTAAGAAAACCGGCATCATGGCGCGTGAAGAAATGGAAAAGTTTTTTGAAAGTAAAATATACCTAGAAACCCATATCAAAGTTGAGCCCGAATGGCGAACTAAACCGCAGGCTTTGAACAGGTTTGGCTATACCCAAAAAGACTAAATACTTCACCAATACTCATAAAGATACAGCAGAAGCAAGTGCCAAAAAACTTACTTTTGCTGTATTTTTTTGTAGCAACGATTCTGCACAAGCCATTAAGGTTGCGCCTGTCGTAAGCACATCGTCTACCAAAATTATTTTCATGCCTTTCACTTTTTCATGGGCTTCAAACACCGTTTCCACATTAGTCCAACGTGCAAACCTGCTTTTTTGGGTTTGAGATTGGCTAGCACTTGTTTTTTTTAATACATCAACCAAGAGTGGTAAACCACTTACTTCAGCCATTCCTTTGGCCAACAATTCACTTTGGTTGTATCCCCTTAGTTTCAATTTTGTAGGATGTAAAGGCACAGGTATGATGGCGTCGTAATCAGTAAATTGGTAATCGAACATGGCGGAGCCCATTCTTTTACCCATATAAAAAGCAAGGTCTTGGTTGTTTTTGTATTTGATTTCATCAATGAGCAATTGCACTCGGTTGCGTTTCTCATATTGGTAAAGTGCCGTGCTTTGATCAAAGGGTAATTTGCCCAAAAATTTGTGCATCACCGATGTTTGAGAAAGTACCAAGGGTAAATGAACATCACAATGCAAACAAATATGCTGCTCCACAGTCGTGAGTGCCGTGTCGCAGCAACAACAAGTATTGGGATAAACCAAGGATACAAAATCATGGAAAGCAGACGATATCAGAGATATTGCGCTCAAATAAAAAATACGAATAGATAAAAATATAAAGCCATGTAGCGTTTAACGAAGCAATAACAATAATATTAAGCGAATGGCGAATTCATCTAAAATTTACATCGTGTAAGCCAGTTAAAATCCTGCAATTGTCGCAATTATAAATCATATAAATACATCCCCCAAGAAAGCAATACGCCCACAATACAATATTATAAACTTCCTCAAATAAATACATTTGAATTTTATTTATTGTAGTAAATAGTATCTAAATTGCCAAAAATTAAAAAAAATATTATGCTTATACAGGACAACAAAGTTGTTGGTTTGTCATTTGACTTACACATTGATCACGAAGAAGATGGAAGAGTTTTGGTTGAAAAAGCAACTAAAGAAGCCCCATTTGTCTTTATATATGGCCTAAGTGGATTACCAGAAAAGTTTGAAGAATTTCTTCTAAACAAAAAAGTGGGTGATACTTTTGAATTTACCGTAGCCTCTGAAGACGCTTATGGCGAATACGATGAAGGTGGCATTATAGACCTTCCAAAAAATGCATTCGATAATGAGCCTGAAGTATTGGTAGAAGGAAATAGAATTCCTTTGACGGATGCGCAAGGAGATACCGTAGTGGCCACTATTCTTGAAATTGAAGAAGACGTAGTAGTAGTAGATTTAAATCATCCTTTGTCGGGCTATGATTTACATTTCTCTGGTACAGTAGACGAAATAAGAGAAGCTAGCATTGAAGAAATTGCGCATGGACATGTGCATGGTGCAGGTGGACATCACCACGATCACTGATTACAAAAGACAATCAAGTAAAAAAGACCGTTCTACGATTAGAACGGTCTTTTTTTTTAGGTCAATAAATTAACTTGTCTTACTATACTGGCAACATCCAAATCGGCACACTTAAAATGCGATTCGGGACAAGCTTTATAGCCATGCAAACCACAGGGTCTGCAACTTAACTTTTCATTGCTTTCTATGATATAGGATTGATCGGAAAGTGGGGTAAAGCCAAAACCTGGCACTGTTGAACAAAATAGGCCAGCCACAGGCGCATTGGTAGCAGAAGCCATGTGCAAGGGTGCCGAATCATTTACAAAATTCATTTTGGCCTGTTGCATTAAGGCTGCCGAAGCTAAAAAACCCAACTGACCAGCCAACACCACCACCTTGCCATGGGTAGTTTTTTGTTGTATCCTTTCGCATAAAGCCTTGTCTGTTGGCCCACCAAGTAAGTTGACGGTATAATGTGGCGGAATTAGGTTAATCAATTCAACCCATTTTTGTTCGGGAAATTGCTTGGTAAACCAAACCGAGGCTGGCGCTACACAAACATAAGGATGTGGAGCACTTGCTTGTTCAATGGCTGCTGCGTTAGGATAAAGTTTTGGTTTAACCGTTTGATGGTCTGTAAGGTGTTGGATTAACGCTAAATTTCTATCG
Source organism: Bacteroidota bacterium (assembly GCA_041169945.1). GTDB lineage: Bacteria > Bacteroidota > Bacteroidia > Cytophagales > UBA9547 > CALPQG02. The sequence goes on along the minus strand of JBEAZU010000426.1, from coordinate 831 downwards.
ACTTCATGTATAAAACTTGCTTTTTCATCGATAACGTGTGCTTTTTTAAAGGTATAACAAAAGGAAAATGGATTTTTATCAAACCCAATTTTATGTGTTGCCCCAGAACATGCCACCATCAAACCTGAAGAAAAAAACCGATGAAGGTTAATGACATAATCATATTTTTCGGCCCGGATCTGCTTGATCAAGGAAAATAGTTGTTTGATTTTTCCTTCTTTCTTATTAAATATCAATACTTTATTTAAAATAGGATGTTGATCAAACAAGGATTCGTTTCCTTTTTTTAATAAAAAATCTATCTGCGCAAGCGGATAAAATTGATTCAATTTTTCAATAAGTGGCGTTGCCAAAATCACATCTCCTGTAAATGCCGTTTGAATAATTAGAATCTTCATACATGAATTGCTTATAACATTAACTTGTTTCAAATATAAATGATGTATACCCCCCAAACAACTGTTTTCAAAATTAGCAACAAAGTGTAAGCCACGAGTGATGGCCACTGATTAGACCAAGGTTCGCTCATTAACAATGGTGACAGCACTAACATCATCACCAAACGTAGTGTTGGCAACATTGACTTTGCATTAGCGAATTAAATGAAAACTTGCGAAACATTTGGATTCACTGACGTGAATATAAAGGAAAAACTTTGAAATCAAAGCTCAAATCGTCTAACGAAGCAGTAACCGCATGTTAAGTAAGTTTGATGTACCTGTAGACCTCTATCATTCTAAAGTTTTTACATATTAGTATCAAAACTTATGTTTAATTAAAGTAAATTTGTTCGTATTAATATTTAAACTTCATGTATGATGAAAGTAGTAT
>JBEAZU010000425.1:0-3704 GCA_041169945.1 Bacteroidota bacterium | reverse complement strand
ACATTTTTATAGCCACTTAGGGCATAATATACAAGATAGACATAACAGAAGAAAGTTATGACAAAAGAATTTTGAAGGCCTACCACATACCCAAAGACAGGTGTGTCAATTAAAACACCTTGAAGCATTGGAATAATTGCTCCGCCAACTACCCCCATGATTAATAAACCAGACCCTTCCGTTTTATATTTCCCTAAGCCATCCAAGGATAATGAAAATATTATGGGCCACATCACAGAATGGCATAAGCCTAAAGCGATAAGGGAAGAGAGTGACCATAATCCATCCGTAAAGACAGCATTCGCAACCAATGCAGCAGCCAAAACGGAGGTAAAGACCAAGGCTTTAGCAGAACTTACCTTTTGTAAAATCACAAAGCCTATGAATCTTGCCACAGCTGCACTTCCCCAATATAAGGACACATATTTAGCGGCCTCTTTTTCAGGTAAACCAAGAATATTGTCTAAACCAATATAACTGATCATTAAGCTTCCAACCACTACTTCGGCACCAACATAAATAAAAATCGCTAAAACACCCAATTTTAAATGTCTAAATGACCAAGCGCTATACTGATTAACGGTTTTTTCTTTGATGGTGGTAATGATTTCAGGAAGTTTAACGTTATAAAATACCATCGCAATTATGAAAACAAAAATAGATAAACAGATATATGGCAAACCAACGGCACCTGCTTTCGCTTCATTGGTGTTTAAGTCACAATCTTCAAAGGCTTCCTTTAATACCGTATATTGGTTTTGAATTAATGATTTATCACCAATATTTTGATTAACAGCATATTGAGCCGCATCTAAAGTTAATTTGGCATTATGTCTGGTAAGTGCTACTTTATTAAACAACTGAAATTCTTCTTTAGCATCATCTGACAAACCTTCTTTTTCTTTAACAATACTTAGTTTGTTTGCTTGATGTATAGAATCGAGAAAAGGTTTTCCTAAAACAAGTGTTAAACTTTCATTTAATGCTTTCGTTTTAATTTCTATCGCTTGAGCATTTTGCTCTTTCAACGCTACTTTATCAAAAGCAAACTGATTTAAAATCATGGCAGCTCCAATCAAAGGGCCTATAATCGTAGCACTTGAATTTAAGCCACCACACAAACTAATCCTAGAAGAAGCTTTTTCTGGCGCTCCCAATACTGTAACATAAGCATTGGCGGCAACCTGTAAAAGCGTAATTCCAGAAGCAATAAAAAATAAAGAGAACAAAAAAAGTTCATAAGATAAAAATTTGGAGGCAGGAAAAAAAAACATACATCCTGCACTAACTACACATAATCCAAAAACGATGGCTTTTTTGTACCCTAATTTATTGATTAACCAAGACGAAGGAATACCCATAATAAAATAAGCACCAAAAAAGCAAAAATTAATGAGCATTGCTTGTACCCAGCTTAAATGAAAAGTATCTTTAAAATGAGGAATTAAAATATCATTTAAAACCGTAATGATACCGAAAACAAAAAATAACGTTACCATCAACACCAATGGTAAGGTGGTATTTTGTCCTTCAGATGGTGTATAATTAATATTGTCGCTGGAAGATCCAATACTTGCCATGGTGATAGGTTTAAATAGTGAAATGAATGTTAACTTAATTTTTGAAGCTTATAAAATTTAACAGCATTGTGCGTATAAATTTTTTCAACAACCTCCATTGGCAAACCTAGGCCTTTAAAAGGCTGACTTACTTTAGGGCTAGTCATCATGTCAGAAGTCGTAAAATACTTCCAATGTCTATCCCAAATGGCTTTTAAATGTGTTTTAAGCGCTTCATCGGAAAGAGAATTATCATCAATAATATCTGTTCCGTAAATAATTCTATCTTGGTATTTCATTACGAAGTCTCTTACCACATCCGGGTCAGTTACGGCTCTGTGTTGCAAATGTGAAATCCGCTCCGCTGTATCGACCATCATGTTTGGATATTTATCCAATCGTTTGCCAATTTCCTCCACACTCCATTCTAAACTTGCAAAATGACAACCACAAAATTTAAGCGTAGGGTTATTGGTCAACACATTATCTCTTGCAGCAATTTGAGCTTCATAGCTTGGAAAATCAGGATGCAGAAACATGTGGTATTCAGGATGCAGCGTAAAATAATCCGTATCTTGTTTAATGGTCATTTTTTCAATTGGAAGCCAACAATTTTTAGGTTCTCCTTGATGGCCCGTAAAATTGATCCCATTGTCAGCCATGTATTTGAATATAGGCGCTATACGAGCATCATCAATCATGACTAATTCACCTGCAGCACCCCGTAATTCCATACCAATATTTTTCCAAATTTTGATAGAAACGGCCCCTTTGTCTACGATGCTTTGAATTTTGGCAATGGTATTGGCTAACCAATCTGCTTCTGTAAAACCATCAGCGGGAAAAGTGCCTATGAAATCTAAGCGATTCCCAAATGCTTTTCTTTGGTCAAAAACAATTTGTTCTTGCTCATCAATAGAAGGGAAAAAATAGATATCCGTATTAATCGTTACAAACCTGAAATTCTCCTCTTTCGCTAATTCAAGCATTGCTGCACGATTGGTATTGTAGTGAATATGTGCATCCACTTTTTCTAATTGGTAATAAAGTGCTTTATTTTCCATAGTAGTATTTGTTTAAACTTTAACGAAGACCAATTAAGCGGTGATATTGCTTGTGTTTTTCACAACTTCAAACTTTTCAGTTAATAATTCCACGACACTGTTGGTAGCCTTAGGAAACACTTTTCTCAAGTCAATTTCAGTATTATTGATTAATTCAGATTGAAGGGTTTGCATAAACATATTTTTAATTTCTGTAGCCAAGTTGATTTTTACAATACCCCTCGTACAAGCTTCGCTCAATTGATTATGTGGAATACCAGAGCTACCGTGTAACACTAAAAAAGCATCCGTCACGGCACGAATATTACTCAATCTTTCCATATCGAGGTTTGGTTCTTGAGTATAGAAACCATGGGCACTACCAATGGCAATGGCCAATGCATTTACCCCTGTAGCGTCTACAAATCTTTTAGCATCCGCAGGTTCAGTAAAACCAGCCTTATCTTTATCTTGTCCTAGTTTAGCGATATACCCCAATTCAGCTTCTACATTTGCGCCGAATTGTGCCGCATATTGTACTACTTGAATGGTTTTTTCAATGTTTTTTTCAATCGATTCTTCACTAGCATCAATCATTACGGAGTCAAAACCAGCATCTAAACATCTTTTTGCTAAGTCAACAGAACCGCCATGATCTAAGTGAATCCATCCTTCTACCCCAAATTCTTTTAAAGCTGCTCTACCCATAGCCACAGCGATAGGCAAAGTCATATAATCAATGGAACTTTGCGTTAGCTGTAAAATTACAGGAGAATTGGTGTTTTTGGCGGCTGTTAATACCCCAATTAATGTCTCAAAATTGTAGAAATTTGTAGCAAGAATTGCTGATTTTTGATTTCTAACTTGGATAAATTTGTCTTGAAGTTTCATAGCCTTATTGTCTAAATTTGTTGTTAATTAATTCCATTACACTAAAATAATCTGTAAATGCTCCTGTTCCACCAGCGCCTGTAGTAGAAATGGCGGCCACTTGAGAGGCAAAAGTGATGCTTTCCGCAATACTTCCTCCATCGAGGTATTTTGAAAGTAAGCCTGCATTAAAACTGTCTCCAGCGCCGACAGTATCTACAACCTGTTTATT
>JBEAZU010000424.1:0-6855 GCA_041169945.1 Bacteroidota bacterium | reverse complement strand
GAGTTGTAGAACCTAAAAAATTCCAAAAGAAATGAGTTTTATTGAAGAAATTTATGCCCGTCAAATCTTTGATTCAAGAGGCAATCCTACTATTGAAGTTGATGTAATCACTGAAAATGGTGTACTAGGTCGTGCTATTGTTCCATCTGGAGCATCAACAGGAAAGCACGAAGCTGTTGAATTAAGAGATGGCGACAAGAATAACTATGGAGGGAAAAGCGTATTGAAAGCCATTTCAAACGTAAATGATATTATTGCTCCAGAATTAAATGGTGCTGACATTTTCGAACAAAACTTGATTGACAAGTTGATGATTGAACTTGACGGTACACCAAACAAAGCAAAATTAGGTGCAAATGCTATTTTAGGTGTTTCTTTAGCAGTCGCTAGAGCAGCAGCAGAAGAAGCAGGTCAATCACTTTACCGTTATATCGGTGGTGTAAATGCCAACACGCTTCCAGTGCCAATGATGAACATTTTAAATGGTGGTTCTCATGCCGATAACTCTATCGATTTCCAAGAGTTTATGATTATGCCAGTTGGTGCTGAATCATTTACACATGCCATGAAAATGGGATCTGAAATTTTTCATACCCTTGCGAAAGTATTAAAAGACAGTAAATATTCAACCAACGTTGGTGATGAAGGTGGGTTCGCTCCTAACATTCCATCAAATGAAGAAGCAATTGAAATTGTATTAAAAGCAATTGAAAAAGCGGGCTACAAACCAGGTGACGATGTAATGATTGCCATGGATGCTGCCGTAACTGAATTTTATGATGAAAAAACTGGTTTATACCACTTCCATAAATCAAACGGAATGAAGAAAAATTCTGACGAAATGGTTGACTATTGGGCTGAATGGGTAAACAAATACCCAATCATTTCAATTGAAGATGGTATGGCTGAAGATGACTGGTCAGGTTGGAAAAACTTAACAGACAGATTAGGCAAAAAAGCACAATTAGTAGGAGATGATTTATTTGTAACCAACGTAAGTAGATTACAAAGAGGTATCACTGAAGGTATTGCTAACTCCATCTTAGTTAAAGTAAACCAAATCGGAACTTTAACAGAAACAATTAACGCGGTTAGTTTAGCACAAAGAAATAGCTATACTTCAATTATGTCTCACCGTTCTGGTGAAACGGAAGATACTACCATTGCTGATTTAGCTGTAGCTTTAAATTGTGGTCAAATTAAAACAGGTTCTTGTTCTCGTTCTGACAGAATGGCTAAGTACAATCAATTACTTCGTATCGAAGAAGAATTGGGTGACACGGCTTATTTCCCAGGAAGAAAATTTAGATAGTAATATTTTAGGGTACAGAGTACTGGGTACTGAGTACTGGGTATTAGGTACAAGGTACGCAATAAAAAGTACAAAAAATTGGGTACAAAGAATAAGGTTTAAGGACTTTGTTCTTTGTACCTTTTTTTTTTACAAAATACTAGGTACATTGCATGATAGACTACAGATTCTAGACTTTAAACTCTGTACACTGTACTCTGTACTCTGTACTCTGTACGCTGTACTCAAGACGCTGTACTCAAGACATATTACCAACAATGAAACCTATTCTTCTCTATATCAAAAAAATAGCCAGTAATTTTTACATCATGACGGTGTTATTGTTTTTGGTATGGATGTTTTTTTTCGACACCAATGATTTTATCACGCAATACAATATGCGTCAAAAACTGAGTGATATTGCGGAAGAAAAAAAGTATTACAAATCAAAAATTGAAGAGGTAAAAGAAGATAGGAAGGAACTGTTAGAACAGCCTGCCCTGTTAGAAAAATTTGCCCGAGAAAAATACCTAATGAAAAAAAAAGGGGAACAATTGTTTATTTTAAAAGAAGTAAAACAAGAAGAATAAAATGCTAAAGCAACTTGTATTCACTTTTTAATATCGTCATATTATGATATCACCATTACCGTTTTCACAATCAATTATTCATCTATTCAATTAAAAAATGTTAAAAAAATCACTCTTTATTGCAGTTTTTACACTCTGCACTTTAGCCAATGTGTTTAGCCAAAACGATTGTCCCTCGTTTTCACAAAACAGCAAATTTGACACCTTAACCTTTATCAAAACAGCAACCCCTACAGATGACAAAAACAGTAAAGTAGCTGGCAATATCTATTTGGGTCAAGGTTTTGTAAAAACAAATACCAATTACATTGCGCCTGTTTTTATCCCAAACAACAAACCTACTTGGGCTTTAGCAGTGGCACATGCATGGAATTACCACAGAAACATTATCAAACGTGTAAACTACCCTCAAATAGGGTATTATTTAGGTACTGTGTTACAAGAAACAGAACTGGCCTGTGTTACCGGTACAACATGGGATTCTTTAGGAAAGGAATCTAAATTAAAAGCATATAGTTCCAGCTATATGGCCTACGGTGGATGTTATCAAATAGAAGGTCCAGGCTCAGGGTATGGCATGTTGTCTCAACAATTCCCCATCAATAGATTCCCTGTTTCTCCCTCATCCACATACAATAATTTTGTACTATCAGTGAATAATTTTGAAACAAGTTCTTTAATTAAATCCTATTATGACATTAGCACGTCTATCATCTATAACTATAATGTAGGATGGAAGCTATTTGAAAGTGTTGATTGTACAACTGACAAATATGCTTATATCAAAGGTGTCGCTTCTGCTTATAATGGAGGGCCTAATACTTTCTTATCGGCTTCCACATATTTTAACCATTCCAAAGACAATGTAGCGGACTGGATTGACATGCCTTCCGTATACCCAAACTATGGGAGAAAAGTAGCCCAATGGACTGCTGCTTTAGAAAATGACATTAATTATGCAGCCTTCCCTACTGGCTCTACCTTTCATAGTTATTATAATGGCAACATTACTTGGAGCAATGTGACAGACTATTTAACAATTGTTCAATCATTTTATCCTGAAATAGATTTCTCAACGAAGGTTGTACCAGCAGTTGAAGCTGCTTATATCAAAATAGCCGGTTCCACATCAACTGCAATCGCATTTATGAAACTGGGACCAGTAATTGATCAAATTATTTTATCATTACCAGCCGAATATCCGATTCCACTTGAAGGTTCTCCAGTAGGGGTAAATTTAAATTGTAGTGGCAAAGCTTTGCCATACGGCCATTTTGAAATCGAAAATGGGAAAACAAATTTATGTTTAGGCGAATCGGTAAGCATAAAAATTGTTGTTGATGGAGGAGGTGGGCCTACCCCTACCTACAAATGGTTTATAGGTAAAAGTATTACAGGAACACCCATCAGTACAGATTCGGAAATAACGATTGCCCCAACAGCAATAGGACAAACGGAATATACCGCACAAATATGTAATGGCAATAATTGTTACCAAATCAATTCAAATGCATCCGGCACCTGCGATACGCTTACCGTAAAAACCATTGCAATTAATACACAAAAATGTTCGAACTGTAGCACCACAATACTTGCTTCCGCCATCAATACGCCGTGCAAAGGAATGGCAAAAGGAACCATCAATTTAACAATTACTGATGCTCCGGCTAATTACAAAATTTCTTATAATGGTCACACCTCTTTAAAAACAAAAAAAGGAACCATCCTTACTACAGGCAACAATGTATCAATTACTGATTTAATTGATGGCAAATACAATATTATTTTAGAAGATTTGGCTGACCAAACTTGCAAAATTTATGCCTCTGCTATTGTAAATGCGACAAGTAATTCCTCAGATTTCGTTGAAGCAAAAGTAGTATCAACCTCAAGTTGTACAGCGCAAGTAGAAGCAAAAGTAAAAGCAATTCAAACACCCTGTAAATGGACAGTTCAGGCATTGCAACCAGATTACTTTTCATGGGATAATTTTATAAGTCTTGGTATTGCCACCTCCACTGGCGCTAAAACATTTACAGGTTGGAATAAATTATACTCGGCTCCTTCCATTTTTGATAAATACAGTAGTGTAAAGGTGGTAGAAAACATCTACCAATTAACAACAGGTGATGTCATCGACTTAAGTCTTGCTCTTTCTAGTGCTCCTGGCGCATCACAAAACGCTGTTTATCGCATCAATATATTAAACAATGCCGATTCTATCGTTAAATCGTTTTCGATTCCTGCGTATACCATAAAGACTGGAACGCCTTATAATGTTGGTTCTTATGCGGTTACTTGCCCATACAAGCCCGCAAATTACACCTTTAATTGGACGCCAAGTATCAATTCGCAAACCGACACCCCACTCAATGCGGCCAATAAAAGCACAGGAAATACAAGCATATATTCGAATGAAGCAATCATTTATCATGCCAGTGCCACCAATAAACTCAATACACAATGTGTTTATAACGATACGCTCATCGTAAACAACAACCTAGAGTGTAATCCAAGCTGTATTGTACCCAACAAACCAATCATTATCTCAAATTCAGAAGACACGATATGTGAAGGATATAGCGCTAATTTATCGGTAAGTTTACAGGCAGGAAAATATTATTTATGGTATAAAAATAATGTTGAAATTGGAGGCGTAGCTTTAAATGCCAACACATTAAATGCACAATCCGAAACCGCCATTTATACCCTTAGGATTGCTGATGCGGCAAACAAAATCAATGACAATGTTTGTTATAATGAATCCGAAAGCTATACGTTAACGGTTGTCCCTCATTCAACAGCCTATTGTTCGCCTACTGATATTCAGGATAATCGCAAATCGAACCATAAAAAAATCGTCAAAGTATTCAATATTTTCGGACAAGAAATACAAGCCGATTTTGCACAGAATGGCCTTTTTATTTACCTCTACAATGATGGCTCAACCCTGAAAGTCTTGAAATAAGAACCAAATCATTAGCATTAAAAAAGCCAGTACTAACAATTAGTACTGGCTTTTTTAATGCCATGAGCGAAGGCTGTAATAATTGTCACCCTTCTCCCCTAGTTTATCGTGTGAGCCAACAGTCAACGACCACACACACACACTTATTGACAAACCTAGTTTTAACAAATTGTTTTACACCTTCTCTCCCACCAATTTTCTTTTCATAGGTGAAACCATGACAATTAAATTAAATATAGCCATGATGATGGAACACATGAACAAGAAATGTTCTTTAGACCTTACAGATGCAATTTCACTATTGGTTTGTTGATCAAAAACACCCAAAATCTTAGTCATTGAAATCATATAACGTGTTTTATTTTTAAGAATAAGCTCATTCATTTGTTTCACTTTTTCTTGATTGGTATATTTTTGACTTAAAATGGTGCTCGACACACACACCTTATTGAAATAATTGTTCGCTTTGTCAAATAAATCTGAAACACGTTTTTTCTCTTCTTTTTTCAATCTTGATTCATGGAGATGATTAAACATGACTTTTTTAGACACAGGATATTCTTTTAATAAATCAACAAGTTCCACCACATAATTGGCTTTGAGTTGAGGGTCTTGTTCTTTGTCAATCAACAAACAAGTTTCGGTAATATCCTCTGCCAACAACATTTGATGATGGGCAGCAGCTACCACTTTGGGGTTATTTTCTAAAATGCTCAATTGTTTTCTTAAGTATAAAAAAACCACAATCGACACTAAAATAAATATACTTTGCAGTAAGATATAGTTATTTAAAAATACATTTTTTCTTGCCATAACATTTAAATTTAATTCTCATACGAATAGTACGGCAATATGGAAATTGGTTTCATAAAAAAACAGTATTTTTTGTTTTATTTATGCCTGAACAATTCTTTTAAAAAGTGTTTAAAAAAAACATACGGCATCATAAGTGCCTAATTTAATCTCAAACTGTAATATGTGGTGTAAAAAAAGGTTACAATAAGTCTATCAGCATTCAAATTTTCAACAACAGTAATTAACCTATCGCATCACAATCGTCATCCAATAGAGCAATCAAACACAAAATTGATACCCGTCCTTCAGGACCATCCAAAAGAAAAATATTTCCAAAACTTGACCTAAACCATTAAAAATCTGAAAGCAGTCAGCAATGACTTAAAAACTTTTATTATCTTGCAAAAAGTAAATTAATGAACAATGAAGCCAGAACAACAAATTAGAGAATTAATTGAGCTTAATTTGAATATTAAAAAACTTGGAGAATCTATCTATGATTCCCCGATACAATTGTACGACGACGACCATACAGACGATTACAGCATATATATCCCCGATAATGAGCGTGTTTATACTACAGTAGACGCCACACTTATCAAAAAAATTACTGCCGAAGGGCATGAAGTACCGAGTTTTGAAAAAGCAGGTCCAAGAGAAAAACTATTTTTTGAATCTGGCACTGCTGTTTCAGGAATCATCACTTGCGGAGGGCTTTGTCCTGGTTTAAATGCGGTAATTAGAGGTATAGTGATGATGAATCACTATCGTTATGGCAATTCACTTACCTACGGATTCAAATATGGCTACGCTGGAATGGTGAAAGAACTGGAACATGAGGTAATTAAACTTACCCCCGAATCGGTGACCCAAATTCATACCACAGGTGGTACCATGCTAGGTTCTTCAAGAGGCGACCAAGATCCAGTAAAAATGGTGGATACGCTTGAGGAATTAGGTATCAATGTACTTTATGCGATTGGTGGAGATGGTACACACCGAGGTGCCATGCACATAATTCAAGAAATTGAAAAAAGAGGGCTTAAAATAGCCGTGATTGGAGTACCAAAAACCATTGACAATGACATCAATTTCATTGATAAATCATTTGGCATTGAGACGGCATTTTCTGAAGCTTGCAAAGCCATTCATGCCGCACATACAGAAGCAAAAGATGCCCACTATGGTATTGGCGTCATCAAATTAATGGG
>JBEAZU010000423.1:0-3166 GCA_041169945.1 Bacteroidota bacterium | reverse complement strand
ATGCATAAATGAAAGATTATTTGATTGAAATCTTATATATTGACTAATGATAACTCAAGTCTGAATACTTTAATCCTGGTAGGACCAAAATCTTCGCAAAAGCTCAAGACTTGATCCAGCGAAGAGAAGACTTAAACCATAGCAAAACAAAGTCTTCAAAAAGAGAAAGACTTGATCCAGCGAACGGAAGACTTAAACTAGTGGTGAATAAGGCCAACATTTGACTCGGACCATCGGGGTGTTTTTTCATGATTAAATTAAAAAATATACACCAAAGCAAGGATCTTCTTTTTTGATTTTTTTTATTCCGTTAAAAATATTTAATACATTGCTAATGATTCACTTACTGAAATATGAATTTTATATTTATTTTAGTGGATAAATAATTTCAACTCACCAAGACTGCTATTTAAAAGATGGTATTGAGGGTTTATAGTGGCACCTATTTTTGTGCATCTATTTTTAAAAAACAAGAACACCTACTAATAAAACGAGTATGACTTTTATTGTTAAAATTGCCAATACCCATGCTGAATTTGAGCAGTTGTATGACATGAATTACCAAACATTTGTGGAAGAAATTCCCCAACATGAGCAAAATAATTCAAAAAAATTAGTGGATAAATTTGATCAAATCAATACCTATTTTGTGGTCAAACAAGCCGATGAAGTTGTTGGCATGATGGCGATCAATACCTCCAGACCCTTTTCTTTGGATTACAAAATCAAAGACATAGACCAATATCTTCCTGCTTGTCAAAAGCTTGCAGAGGTACGACTACTTGCCGTAAAACCAAACAAAAGAAATGGAAAAATTTTCCTTTTGCTCTTACAAGCCATTTGTGAATATGGCTATGCAAAGCACATTGATATGGCTGTAATTTCTGGCACCTTTCTGCAATTGGATTTATACCATCGCATTGGATTTATTGATTTTGCTAGCCCTGTAGGAACAGATCAAGCCAAGTATCAGCCGATGTATATTTCCATGTCACAATTAGAAAAATACCTGTCCAATTTTTAATAATTTTTTTTCAGATGAATGCTTTAACCAATCTTTTGCCGGGACCTGTAAATGTCCCATCGTCGGTACAATCATGCATGCAAAACATGCCATTTTCTCATCGAATCAAACCTTTTAACGATTTATACCAAAACATAGTCGACCATGCACAAGCGGTAGGAATGCCCAAAGTACAAGTATTACAAGGCAACGGCACCTTGGCCAATGATGTCATTGCCAACCAATTGTTGGGACTAAAGGCAAAAGGAATAATTATTGAAAATGGAGAATTTGGCAAACGATTGGTTCGACAAGCCAACAATGTTGGTCTTTGTTTTGAGGTATTCAACAGTGCTTTAAGCGCACCAATTCCACTTGACCAATTACAGGAAAAACTGCAAGCTAAGGAGATACAATGGTTGTGGTTTGTGCATTGTGAAACAAGTTCAGGGCAACTCAATCCTCTCCAAGCCATAGTGCAAATATGCCAAGCCAATCGAGTAATATGTGCCGTGGATGCCATCAGTAGTATTGGTAATTTAGCCCTTGATTTTACGGGCGCAAGCTTTGTTTCGGCTACCAGTGGCAAAGGCCTCAGTTCATTTCCAGGTTTGTGTTTGGTGATGTACCAATCGATTTTGAATACGCAATCGATCAGCCATTTCTTAGATTTGGCTTACCATGAAAAGCAGCACAACATTCCTTTCACGTTAAGTTCTAATCAATTAGAAGCCTTGGTAGCAGGATTTAATTACAGTGTAAACACAGACCATTACAGCGCTATTGAAGTACTTTCAGTACAAATTAAAACCTGGCATTTTGAAAATTTTCAACGACTACACGTAGCCCAAGAAAACCCCGCAGTGCATACTTTTATGGTAAAATCGGGCATTGATTGCACCACGATTGGCAATTTATTAGCCCAAAAAGACGTGATGGTCAATTGCTACACAAAATATTTACAAGAAATGAATGCTTTTCAAATTTGTTTGATGGGTGCCGTTGACCGTATCCACATGACTGATTTGAAAAATACATTACATTGGATTGATCACCAATGTGCTAACCAAAATCAACAGACCGCTATTTCAACTTGATTTTTAAGGCTTCAAACCCAATATCCCTAAAAGCCAATAAGGCATACTTAGTTTGGCCTTTTTCAATATTTTTAAAGATATAATTGGCATTCAATTCTGTAAAAAAATCAGCATTGGCTGATGCCGCTACCGCCATATTTCCGATGGCAATACCTGGCCCAACGACAATACCAATGGGCACTGAAGAACTTGAGCTACCATTAGAGGAATTGAGTGTCATAGGAGTAAGCAAGAGGTACAACAAATATACCGCTACCCCTTGTTTTAATTGATTTTTCACAAACATAGGATCGAGGGGTATGAGCTGTCTACTTCCAGCATAAAAAGCTATATTTTCAGCCATATTAATCGTTTTCCCAGTATTGTTGGTGATGCTCACCGACACCAATTTAATGCCGGATTCATCTTCATGTTTGGCATATTTATGATTATCTGTCGATTTTAAAACATCGTATTTGTATGCAAACGTTAAACTATCTTTTGTTTCCGCGTTTGTATAATAGACACTTGAAGGAATAATAGGTTTATAGGTAGAAGCGCATCCAAATAAAACAAACAAAAACGCTACAAAACTGACATTTAAAATGATTTTTTTCATAAAGTGTATTGAATAAAATAAAGATAAGGAAGAATTAAATGGGTAATTTTAAATAGTTGAATTTCAAACTTAGCTATTTTTTTCAATAAAAAAACGCAATAATACATACGCTGCAATCAATTGGTCAATTAAAAGCCACTTACATTTCAGTACAAATTTCACGCTAAGACGCAGAGGAAAATCACGCTAAGGTCGCAGAGGCTTTTTGGATAACTTGTTGAATTTTAGTGTTTTTTCTTTGAGAACTTTGCGAGAATCTTTGCGTCTTTGCTTGAAATACTAATGTTTTTTCGCGCAAAGACGCAGAGGGAAATCACGCAAAGGTCGCAGAGGTTTTTTGTGGTAACTTGTTGAATTTTCTTTTTCTTTACGAACTTTGCGAGAATCTTTGCGTCTTTGCTTGAAATACTAATGTTTTTTCGCGCAAAGACGCAGAGGGAAATCACGCAAAGGTCGCAGAGGTTTTTT
>JBEAZU010000422.1:0-7774 GCA_041169945.1 Bacteroidota bacterium | reverse complement strand
GGCGCTTGCCATTATGGGATCATGATTTCGTTGCGTTTTTTTATGACTTGCCCAATCATTTACGCAAGGATAAATGTTTTTATGCTACGTATTTAAATTCAAAGCTATTTGCTCCTTTGGGAATCGATTTTCACACTAAAACTTATGATCAAAAGTTTGCTTATCAATTCATTCTACATCCTTTGAAAACGTTTGTACCCAAAAGAATTAAAAACGCTATTTTGCCATTATTGGTCAAGCAAAAAGACCTGGATTTAAACAATACCAATTTGTTGTTTCAACAAGTAAATAAGGCTGTTTTTAAGGGCGAATTTAAGGGGCATGATATTAATTTTATCCTTTCTACTTGGTATATTCAAGAACTTAAAACAGAGCAAAAGTTGGAATGAAATGTTGAAATACTTTTATTTGGATTAAAATTTTAGGCAATCTTCAATTAATTTATTTCGTTATATCGTCGCCATTGCATTGATTTTTTAGTAGTTTTATACCTTTAACAAGTCCAATTATATTGAAATTAAATTACTCCTTTACCTTTAAAACTTATTTGCTAATCGTTTTAGCGAGTCTATTGGTATATGGTTCTGTATACATTTCTCCAGAATGGGTCTGGTTTGCCGGGTTTATGTCATGGAGTATTCCCTTTGTTTTGTTGTTGCAGTTTTTGTTTTTGGGCTATTATATTTTTGTCAAAACAAGCATCAAGGTCTTGGTTCCTATTTTGGTAATTGCCTTGGGTTGGGGACATGTGCAAGGTACTTTTTCTTTTCATTCACCACTTAAAGTAAACGAAAATGCTTTGAATTTGAGTGTGTTGTCTTACAATGTGCGTGTTTTTAATACCTATGACCACTTGGCCAATGACCACTACCAATCGTCTAAAGATATGATGTCTTGGATTGTGAACAATAATGCGGACGTTATTTGTTTACAGGAATTTTATAACGATTCGCATTCTAAAATATTCAACACTTTAAAGCAGATTTCTAAAGCTACCGATAAACAATATTTCTTTTCTTCCCATTTGTCTAATCGCTATGGTGGTGATTTTGGGATGACTATATTTTCAAAGTTTCCCATTATTGATAAAGGGATCATTTCTCAACATAAAAAAAGCAACAACCAAATGATTTTCGTTGACCTACAAGTAGGGAAAGAGATTATAAGGGTATACAATGTGCATTTGCAATCTATGAGTATCAATGAAAACGATATCGTGAATGCGGGGGTAGATTCGAGTTCACAATTGAAATTAAAATCGGTGATGAGGCGTTTGAAAAAAGGCTTTGTGGAACGATCCAAACAATTAGAATTACTCAAAGACCATATTGAATTGTCTCCCTATAAAGTGTTGGTTTGTGGCGACTTAAACGATTTGCCTTATGGTAATACATATTTGCGCTTAAGCAAGTTGTTGAACAATGCCTTTGAAGAAAGAGGCAGCGGTTTTGGTTTTTCTTATAATGGTAAAATTCCTTTTTTAAGAATTGATAATCAGTTTGTTGATAAGTCAATTCAGGTAAATTCTTTTAAGGTGTTTAGGGCGGTGAATTATTCTGATCATTTTCCGATTTGGGCAAGTTATACCCTCAAATAGGGGGCGTAAATTAGGTTAGTTATTATTAAAAAATTAATTAGCTATAACTTGTAAACCCTACCACTAAACAAAACTACTCACTGATAATTTCAAATTCTATTCTCCGATTCAACACGTTGGCTTTTTTGCTTAGTGAATGCAGTAAAGGTTTATTGTCACCTTCTGAAGCAATTTCTATTCTTGAATCATCAATTCCCTTACTGATCAAATGCAAACGAATCACATCGGCTCGAATGCTTGATAAAGTCGCATTGTAATGATGATCACCCAAAGGATCTGAATAGGCATGTATTCGGATTCTCATGGATGGAGACTCATTCAACTCTTTGATAACCAAATGTAAACGTTGAAAAGAATAAGCACTTAAAGTAGCACTGTTATACGAAAAATAAAGCTTTATCCCCAGCGTATTCATTTTTTGAGGCGCTGTAGGCGGATTTATTTTAGGGGCAAACTCAGGAACAGTCGCATCTATTTTATTGGCATTGATTCTGGTAACCATTACTTCCGTTCTGCGGTTTAAATGACGGCCTTTCTCGGTAATATTGGTGGCAATAGGAAACCCTTCCGCAAAACCTTTGGCCGTTAATCGATTGTTTTTCAAGCCTCGTTTTTCCAAATATTTCACTACAATTTCTGCACGTTTTTTCGACAAATCAAGGTTGTGTTTCCTCAAGCCTATGCTATCGGTATGGCCACAAATTTCAACTTTAAGTTCGGGATATGACTTCAGTACATTGTAAATCTCTTCCACTTCAACAATAGATTCCTGGTTTAAATCAGCATTGTCGGTATCAAAAAGAATGTTGTGGAATATAATTTTGTCCCCTACTTTGAACTTTGTACGCAAATCAGTGAGTTGGTAAGTACTCGTGGTATCCTCTTTTTTAAGTTGTTTGGCAATTTTTTTAACCTCTTTTTTTGATAATTTTTGAGGCGAATTTTTCAATTGGTTCGCACCCAAAGCCACGTCATGTTTCTTCTTGATAATTTTTTTGATCCTGAAATTTTTCCTCTGTTCAATCAAGGCACTCTCCGTATCGATGTCAATAATTTCTTCTTTATACAAATAATCTTGGCGTACAATTTTTACCAAAAAACGTTTTCCTTTCTCCAATAAAATACTAAAATTCCCAGTAAGCGTATCGGTATTAAAACTGGCAATATTTCTTTTCGTTTTTACATCAAAAAAAGCGACGGAAGCGGCAACCGGTTTATTGGAGATAGTATCCAACACAAAACCCTTCAGCGCAATTTTTATCGAGTCCTGCGAAATTCTTGTGGCTCTGTAAATGTCTTTTTCCCCATAAGAATCCTCCCTTAGCGACGAAAAATATGCCCTGTTGGCTTGTTGGTTCCAGCTAAAATAAATATCATCATCAGCAGAATTTAATGGAAAGCCAATATTTTCTGACAACTCCCAAGACTGGTTTATAAGGTTAAATTTTGAAAAGAAAATGTCGTAGCCTCCCATATTTTGATGTCCTTTAGAACTAAAATACAGCACATTATTGTCGACATGAATAAAGGGAGCATCTTCATCATAGGGTGTATTGATATGTTCTCCTAAATTTACAGCAGGTCCCCATTCTCCATTTTCTTTGGTAGATTTATAAATATCCAAGCCACCGAATCCACCAGGCCTATTGCTTGAAAAGTAAATGGTATTGTCATCATTAGAAATACAAGCACTTGGTTCCCAATACTTAGAATTGATATTTGGATTTAATTTTACAGGTTTGGTCCATTCATTATTTTCAAAATCTGAGCGGTAAATATCTCCGGAAAGCACCACCCTAGATTTTTTGTCAGGCTTGTAAAGAAACAATGTTTTGCCATTATGTGAAATTCCAACACAGGCATCGTGTTGATTGGTATTGATTTTTTTACTTATTCCTACTGGCGTTGACCAATTGTTGTTTTGTTTGTTGCAGATATACACATCTTCAAAATACACATCATCCATTTCATCTTTTTTACCTCCCGTAGTTTCAGGACGTCTAGAGGTGAAAATTAACGTATTTTCATCGGCAGAAACCAAAGGCACATATTCAGGATAAGGCGTATTTACGACCTTACCAATATTCTCAATTTTAATGGCCAAAGGAATATTTAAAAATTGTTTCCCTGTATTGCATTGATTGATAAAATTACTGGTTTCAAAATTGATTTTTTCAAATTCATATTCAGTACTTGGAATTGCTTTTAAATAATGTTGATAGTGGAGAATTGCCTTGTCAAAACGATGCTTGAGTTGATTGGTTTGGCCCAAATAAAAATGCAATTTAGGGTCATTGAATTTTAATTTTTCAGCCTTTTCAAAATAACTGTATGATTTTAAATGACGACCTGTTTTGATATAACAAATCCCGAGATGGTAGGCATGCATCGGATTTTTAGCATCCAAAGAATCCAAGGATTTTAAAATGGGTAAAGCATTCGTATAATCCTCATCTTCTATATAAAATTCGGCATACTCTTGCAGTTCTGCCAAATTCTCTTTCGATTTTTGGGCAAATAAATTACCATAAGCATAAACAATACAAAAGACAATAAGAATACTTCGCCTATACATCCTTCCATAAAAAACGAACATGATAGCAAAATATAAAAATTAAGTATACTTAGCAAAATTTGTAGTTGTTTATTCAGGACAAATGCATTTTAATGGTGGTTTTATTTGCATTAATAGAAGGTACAAAGAGGCATCATTAGCGTTTATCTGCATAATCTGCTCATTCTGTGTTCAATTTTTATTTATGCTTTAAAAGAATAAATAAAAATCGAACACAGATGATACGGATTGGACGAATTTTTACGGATATATAACCCTATGTTTTCAATTTATTCAATTATTTTAATGCGTTTTCCCTGGTTGTTTATTAACAATAATTGATAAACTCAAGGTAAACGCATTAAAATATCTAGACTAAAATTCAATGTAAAAAGCCTCATCCCAAACCCAGCGCTACGCTCGTAACTTTCGCAATCTCGTGCCCGCTTATAAAGGAGAAGGACTTTAGATCGCGATGAAATCATAATTGATTTAAAAAACGAGTAGGTTTTCTATGAATTATTCACAAATCTATGATTAATTTTCCTTGCCAGGTTTGGTAGGCACTGAAGTCTGCCACATCAATTTCTTTTTCGAAGATGCCAAATACCGCAGCCCCAGAACCGCTCATGCTGGCATATAATGCCCCTTTTTGATACAGTGCGTTTTTAATATTACCAATGACAGGGTGTTTGCTAATTACCGTTTGCTCGAAATCATTTTTAAGTGCTGTTTGCCAATTATCAAACTCAAGGTTTTCTAAAGCAATTTTATTAATCCTAGCAGGGGAGGGTTGTACGCCGGCAAAGGCTTCTGCTGTAGAAACATGTATTGCAGGGTAAACCACTACAATGGTGTAGGCCGATAAATCTATATGTATAGGGCTAAATTCGTCTCCTTTGCCATTGGCCAATACGGGTTTGTTCTCGATAAAAAATGCGCAATCGGCCCCAAGCAAGGAGGCATACGCCTGTAAGGTGGCGGTATTTAATTGAAGGTTGAAAAGGGAATTCAGTGTTGTTAAGGTAAATGCCGCATCAGATGATCCTCCTCCTAAACCTGCCCCCATGGGAATAATTTTGTGTAAATGAATATGTACCGGAGCAATATGATGTTTAGCAACCATGAGTTGGTAAGCTTTGGTACATAAATTATTTTCTGGCGCACCTGCAATGGGCAATCCTGAACTGGTAAATTGGTAATCACTAGCCTCAATTATTTCTAAGGCGTCTTGCCAAGCGATAGGGTAAAAAACGGTTTCGAGGTTATGGTAATGATCAGGTCTTTTGGAAATGATATTTAAACCAAGATTGATTTTAGCATTTGGAAATACAATCATTTGAGATGTCTTTTAGGGCGCAAGCTTTGGTAGTGATGTCGGGTTTAGTTATCAAGTTGCAATGTTTTGATTAGCCTTGCAGGATTGCCGGCAATAACGCAATGTCCTTGGGGAAAACTTTTGGTGACAACAGCATTGGCACCCACTATGGTATGGTTACCCAATTCTACTTCGGGTAAGATAACGGCCCCCATACCAATCCAACAATCTTTTCCGATGCTAATGGGTTTGTTTACGGTGAATTGTGTGTTGTCGTTTACCTCATGATTCGAAGAAATTAGTCCCACATTGGGCCCTATATTGGTATTGTCGCCTATGATGATGCCATTTCTGGCTTGGATATAATTTCCCATTGAATCACCAGGATATACATTCACGCCTCGTTTTATGTTTTCTGGGAAAACAATGAGGCTAGTATGGTGTATGGCCCAAGTGACCTTGGCATTTTGCCTCGCTATTTTTCGGAATATAAAATCCAACAGGTAAAAACTAAGTCCCATCTCTTTTCTAAGCTTAAATATAGACATCACTAAATTTTTCATACCTCGTATTTTGTCAAATATACAATCGTTAGGGAAATCATGCAACAAACCTTTTAATTTAAAGGCATCGTACAAACGATGAAATTGCAAAAGAGGTATCATCTCCTGCAGGGCAAACGCATTTAAATGGTGGTTTTATTTGAATAGAAAATACAAAGATGCATCATCAGCTCCATTGGTGTTCAATTTTTATATATTCTTTAAAGAATAAATAAATGGCACGCAGATGATACAGATTTGGTGATTTTTCAAGGATATATAACGCTATGTTTTCAATTTATGCAATTATTTTAATGCGTTTGTCCTGTCTAATCCTGCTGCTTTGTTTGTAAATCCATAAACTAAGTTTAAATTAGTAGCCTAATTAACTAGGTTTGAAATATTTTTGCTACATATTTATTTGCCTCAGCTTATTTTCTACAACATTGTTTGCCCAAAACAAAAATGTATTAGAAGATTTGGATTATAATCATGAATATACTTTTGGTTTTAATTGGAACACCAATGGTGATGTATTGGGTGGGCTTAGTTTTAAGTATGCTAAACGAAGAAAGGCCAATAGATTTGATGCTTTTTGTTTGGAGATTGTGAATGTTAAGCATCCTAATGAAATCAAGATTTCACACGATTCTACGGTTAACCAATTTGTGTTTGAGAAACAAAATTATTTGTTTGTGATTCGTCCTCAATATGGAAGAGAGATTGTATTGTTTAGGAAAGATAACAGTGAAGGGGTGCAAATGAATATTATGTTTGCGGGCGGACCTTCATTTGGCATAGAAAAACCTTATTATTTGTATTACGGCAATAGTGCTTCAGATTATACTGCTCGTCCTTATGATCCAATTCAAACCAAATTCTTTACCAAAACGTATGGCAGTGCGGGCTTTTTTGAAGGCTTTTCAAATTCAAAAGTGGTACTAGGCTTAAATGCAAAGGTGTCTTGTTTGTTTGAATTTGGGGCTTTTAAAAATAATTTAACCGGTGCTGAACTCGGTTTTTTAGCGGAAGCTTTTGCTAGAAAAATCATTATTTTACCTAAAGAAAACAATCGTAGTGTGTATTTTTCTGCTTTTTTGAATGTGTATTTTGGGGCAAGGGAATAAATGGGCCACAATATTTTCTAAGGATTAAGCAATTGATCACCTTAGCTGAATCGTAATAGATTGAGCGCGTTGAAAAAGAATTTGTTCTGAAATTTGCATGGTATCCCAATCATTTCAATAATTATTGATAATTAGGGTCTACTGAAAAACAATTAACACTTTTAAAATAAGTAAATTATGATTTAAAATAGCGTATAAAATGCAAGCATATCATGTGCAATCTTTGAATTGTCTTGCATTCGACCTTATGAAAAATGCGTGATCCCGATTTTCTCGGGAAATCGGTTAAAAACAAAACACTGTTTGAGCCTTTTGATTATTTTGTATTTTCAACAAATTTGGGGGTGAGTTTGTATCAGCGTAATGGAGTAATTTGTAGCAATTTTTATACAAATGTTCGCCGTGACGGTGTTTTGATTTTCGTTGGTTAATTTTTCATCAAGGGGGAATTGACAACTTTTAGAAAAATTAAAGATTAATTGGTAAGCAAGTTTTTCAGCAAGCCCTATTTATGTTTTGTGACTATCAAATGTTCAAGTCTTCCAGACTTGTTTCGGGTAATGTATTTTTGCCCCCGCATTTCATACGGGGCTATTATTGTTTAACCCTAACGGGTTTATTGTACTGATAATTATA
>JBEAZU010000421.1:0-4938 GCA_041169945.1 Bacteroidota bacterium | reverse complement strand
TGGTAAAACTGTTTCCAAAAACACATTGGGAAGCTGCGATAGCCTTTTTGAGTTTTCCTGCGGTGATTTTCTGGAGTACAGGCTTGATGAAAGAAAGTATTGTGGAGGGTTGTATGGGATTCGTTGTAGCGATGATTTTGGGTCGTTTTAGAGGCCTTGTATACTTGAAATGGCTTCATTATGCTTTGATGTTGGTATTGCTTTATTGGCTATTCAAGATTAAGTTTTACTATTTTATTGTGTTAATTCCTGTGCTGCTGATGGGAATTGCTTGGGCGAAAACCCCTACATGGAAATGGTATGTTAAACTTGGCTTGATGTGCTTGTTTTTGTTTTTAGGTAGTTTAATTGTGTCTAAACTGCATATTCATCTAGATCCTCAAAAAGTAAGTGGGGTAATTGTCGTCAACCATAATGATAACTACGGCTTTTGTTTCGATAGCTTTTCGGGCGGAAGTATGGATGCCAAAGGAATTATTATGTATGATCATTTGCACAATAGCGCCGGCAATTTATTGGTAAACTTACCCAATGCTTGGTTTTCAAGTATGTTTAGGCCTTTGCCTTTTGACGCCAGCAATGCTTTGCAGCTCATTTTTGCAATGCTAAACCTTGGTATGTTGGTACTCGCTTTATTGTGTGTGCAAAAGGCCTTGATTGAGAAAAAAATATGGCGCATCGAAGCGGTGATGTGTGTTGCTTATTTTAGTGTTTTGGGCGTATGTATGGCTTTTGCTTCCCCCAATATGGGAACCTTGGCTCGCTATAAAGTGGGGTATTTGCCATTTTTAATTTACTTATTATTGGTCTATTCTAGGGCTTTACAATTGATTCCTGTTCATCACTTGATTAAACAAAAATACCTGTCAAAACTTGATTTATGTTAAAATTTGACACTTTTTCTAAACCTATAGCCTTATTACTCTACAGCCTTTTGTGCTGTGTTGGTTTATTATTGCTGTGTTGGGTTTGGTATTTTCATTACCTTGATTTTACCTATACCTTACTGCAAAGTTTTCATAAAATCGAAAAGTTGGCTCAATTTAGAAGCCTAATTTTAACGCCTGTCAAATTTTGGTTGTTGCGGATTTTAATTACTTGTTTTTGGGTTTGGTTTTGCATCAAACACAAAGCCATAATCCAATTGATTTCATTAACCTCAGCTTCGTTTTTGGCTTTTATGGGTTGTTTTAAACGTCACATTGTCCAACTTTGGACTACGCTTTCATGGGGGAAACAATCGCTTTTACTTATTTCATTTGGCGCTTTGATGCTCTTTAAAATTGTGCTTTGCTTACAACTGCCCTTGCACACCGATGAATTGTTTTCTTTTGTGCATTTATCGAGTAAAGGTGTTGTGTTAACTTCCACGTATTATCCTGGTCCAAATAACCATGTTTTTTATAACCAACTGGTGGCAATAGCTTATGCCTTGCACGTTCCTGCACTTATTGCGATACGATTACCTTCTATGGTTGCGGGCGGGATCCTTTTTTTATTGTTGTTTTTTTATGTTTTATACCGTTTTGATTTTTCATTGGCCATTATCTTGAGTACGATGGTATCATTTTCGGTACAGGTGATGTCATTTACAACCCAAGGGCGCGGTTATGGATGGCAACTTTTATGTATGAGCATCGCTATTATTTCACTTTTTGAATGGTTTCGGTATGGACAAGAAAAGTACATGAAAACTATTTTTATAGGTGCTTCTGTATTGGGGTTTTATACTGTGCCGACCTATTTGTATCCCTTTGTTTCCATGCTTGTTTTTGCCAGTATTATTGGTGATAAGGTACATTACAAAAAGCTGTTAGTTACGGTGGTTTATGTTGGTACCTTGGTGGTGATTTTATATGCGCCTATTTTGTTTTTCAATGGTTGGGATGCCCTTGTGAATAATGCATGGGTGCAGGCTATAGATCGCCATTTGTGGTGGTATCAACTGCCCACTTATGCCAAAAAGTTATTGGGGATGTTTTGGCATACGTCCTCTGGAAGTTCAATTTGGCTTACGGCTGCTTTTCTGTTTGGATGTCTATATATGAAGCCATTAAGGAAATGGCTGTGTTTTTTATTGATTCCTTTGGGGATGATTGCCATACAACGGGTATTGCCTTACCCGCGTGTGTTTACTTTTCAAGCAGCATTTGTTTGGGCAGGTTTGGCTTATATGATTAATTCGTTGTCTAAAAAAGGATTTTATGCAAGAGTTACATTGGGATTGTTTTTTTTAGCAATGGGTTATAATGCCTATTGTTGGACTACCATTTTAAATCAAACGCATTCTCCTTATGAGCAGCAATTAGAGGAAGTAATTGCCACTGTGCCTCGGTATAAAAAGTTGGATCTGTTGGTTTTAGAGGAAAAGTTAGGGTTGAAATTGTCTTTCTTAGCCATAACCAATCCTGCTTATCAAGCAGTATCGGTAGATTTTTCGAGCATAGAACATAAAAAATACGATCATGTTTATCCCGTTATGCCATAAAAAAAGCGTCCCTATGGAGGAACGCTTTGTAAATGCGGTATGTAAACAATTATTTTTTCTTGTTCATTTTATAGTTTTGTAAACCATTGGCTTCTAGTAAAGCATCGTAAGATTCTACATAATCTGTAACTTCTGGGTCAGCTTTGATGGCTTTTTGGTAACAATCAGCCGCTTCCATAAATAAGCCTTTTTCTGTGTAAAAATTTGCTTTCATGAAATTATTGATTGAATTGTCATCCGCTAAATTGGCGTTTATTTCTGTGATTTCTTCTGATAACTCTTTTAGTTTCTCGTTTTTAATCAATTTAATTTGTCTTTTAATCGATGGGCTTTTAGACTTGTCTTTTAGGCTTACTTCACAAATAAAGGATGTTTCGTTGTTAAGGGGTAATTGGTCTATAAAAATGGTATAACTCGTGTCGTTGGTTTCTTTAGAGAAAATGATTTCATCAAAGCTATTCATCACTTTTACAACGTACAATTTGTCGTTCGCAACTTTTTTCCAATTAATTTTTAAGGTATTACCCATTACATTTAATGAAGAAACTTTCGCTGGATTTGGGATAAATAATTGAACATCTTCTCCTCCTCTTTCTACCGAACCCGTTACTGTTAAATGGGCCATGTAGTTTTTGTTTACGTCTTCTTTGTCGCCTTTTGTCAATTCTTTTACCACATAATCACTGTATCTTTTAGACGCAGAAGTGTTGGTGCTTCCTACTTTTTGTGATATTTCAGCAACGGTATAATTGCCTGGTTGACGCAATTCCAATGTTTTACCTGATTTGTGTAATAAACCAATGTATCCGCCAACAGAAACGGTAATTTGGTCACTTGAAAATAATTTCGTGCCAGTGGCTAGCGGTTTGTTGTTGACGGTATTCGCTCCTTTATGAGACAATACTTTGAAGTCTTCTTTTGGCGCTTGAGCGAAAACCAAAGTTGAAAAGCCAAGCAATAATAATGTTAAGATTCTCATTGTTTTAGGGTTTTGTTTCTGTTGTAAATGTAATGAAATATTTAATACTTGGATGAATTTGAGTAGGCTATTTTAGGATGTTTTACCTCGTTTGATTCTAGTCCAGTTTTTAGCAATAAAGGAGGCATTTCTCTGCATTAATGACTCCCAATGGATGTTCAAAATGCCATCAAACCAAATTTCAACCAAATCACCTGCCAATAAAATCGCTCCAATTGCCAAAGCCAAATTGATTTGATAATTAAATTTTTCGAATACCGTTAAGATGACAATCACCAAAACCAAAGATTGAATAATCTGAATTACCTTACTCCATGCACCATACCAAATGGCATATTTCTTTAAAATATGGTGAAATATAACTACGTTTAAATGACACAATATAATGCCTAAAAGGATAGATAACCATGTGGGCATTTGGTTTACGTGTTGGTTATGGAGGATCATAGAAATGATATTGGCATGAATCACAATACCATAAATGTCGGGATAGGCTTTGCCAACATATCGTTTATTTAAAGGGCTATAAAACATGTCTTCCCAATCAGATTTTACCAGCGATTCGCCCATGTAACCCATTAAAACTATTTTGTTTTTCAAAAAAGATTTGTCAACATTTGGGTCAAAAATATGTTCTACATCTAACACGTAAAATTTGTCTTGATTGCCACTAAACTTAATGATTTCTACTTGTTCATTTCTTTTTAAAAAGTTTTCTGTTGCTTTTGCATTGGCTGCATTGGCTAAATACACCGCAAAATGAAGCATTTTGGTTTTATTGTAATTGAGGTAAGGGGTAAATGTTCTAGACGTTTTATACTCTTTGTCACTTCCTGCGGTAATCATGTTTGAAAAGGCATTTTCACAGTACTGTGAAAAAAATGGGTTCGACAATTCTAAGCTATCAAAACATTCTTTTTCTTGGTTAGGCTTAGATAATTTACTTACCAACACTACTGGAACTGCTGCAGCTTCCACTTTTGCGAAAGTTTGGCTCAAAATACTGTCTCCTCTCGCTTCGTCAGGATTAAAAGTAGCCGCTAGACTGCTGTCTTTTTCGAGGTCTTTTAAGGTTGGCTTGAGTTTTCTAAAAAAAGCATCTATGCCAATGATACGTGGTTTTTGTGCGGCAATGATTTCTAATTCCGCTGCTACTCCTTCTCTTGGTAGTTTTCCTATATTGACAATCACAATATTGGTATCGGCTGCAAAGGCTCCTACATTGAAATTTTGATCTTCCTCATGTGAAACATGACTTAACTTAGAAAATACCAAGTCAGTCATTTCAAAATCCTCCAAGGCGTCCTCAATTGGTTCAAAAAAAGTAGGAATAGGGATCAGGGTTAGCGTGTACATAAACGCCAACACGAATAGGGTACAAAAAATATTTTTTTTATCGAAAATGGCTTTAATCATAGTGGGGATTAGCTACTTTTTATTTTGATATTTGTAAAAATACATTTTGTATTAG
>JBEAZU010000420.1:0-3564 GCA_041169945.1 Bacteroidota bacterium | reverse complement strand
GTTTTTCTAAGCGGAGACATTTTTTGTCTTGTTTGTTCTCTACTTCCAGCTACTGTTGGAGCAGGAGCAGCACTTGCTACAGGAGCAACCGTTTTTTGAGCATTCACAGCATCTTCTTTTGTAATTCTACCATCTTTACCTGTGCCAGCCACTGCAGCAGCAGCAAGGCCTTTTTCAGCTAATATTTTAGCCGCCGCAGGAGCAGCATGACCAGCCGCATAATTTGCAGCACCTTGAGGTGTAGCAGGAGTTGAAGCAGGCGCTACAGGTGCCGCTGTAACAGGAGCCCCACCAGTGGCAACTGCGATTTTGCATATTGGCGCACCAATCGCTAAAGTAGTACCAGCAGCAGCAATAATGGAAAGTACCCCACTTGCTTCGGCAGTCAATTCAAAAGTTGCTTTGTCTGATTCAATTTCGCAAAGCAATTCATCTTGATTTACGAAATCTCCGTCTTTTTTATTCCAATTGCCAATGGTTACTTCGGCGATAGATTCCCCTACGTTTGGCACTTTCATTTCTAATACTTGTCCGGTAGCAGCAGAAGCCGTTGGCGCAGCACTTGGTGCAGCCACAGCCGTAGGTGCAGCTGCAGTAGCAGCAGCAGCAGCTGTTTGAGCACCTTCTTGTAGCGTACAAATTAAGGCACCGATAGGCAATGTTTCGCCTTCTTGTGCAGCAATTTTAAGCACCCCTGCAACCGTTGCAGTCAATTCGAATGTCGCTTTGTCAGACTCTAACTCGCATAATAGCTCGTCAAGTTGTACAAAATCTCCGTCTTTTTTATTCCATTTTGCGATGGTAACCTCACTGATAGATTCACCAACCACAGGCACTTTCATTTCAAAAGCCATATTTTTATATTTAAGTATAGGGTACAAAGTACCGAGTACAGCGTAAATTATTTTTTTAGTCAACTAACAAATGCCAGGATAGAGTGCAAAGAACAATGTATTTAAATTAATAAATTAAATACCCTGTACTCAAGACCCTGTACCCTGTACTAAACTACAATTTAAACGATCTCGTCACAATATCCAATTGTTCTGCGGCATGCGCTTTGGCATAACCAGTCGCAGGAGAAGAAGCATTTCCTCTGGAGATGACATCTATGTTTACTTTTTTGTAAAGGTTTTGTAGAATAAAGCCCCAAGCACCCATGTTTTTAGGTTCTTCTTGTACCCACATCAATTCAGCCCCTTTGTATTTTTTGATAATGGCATCTAACTGCTTATCAGCCAAAGGATAGATTTGTTCTAAACGAACAATGGCGACATCTTTACGGGCATTTTTTTGTTGCTCTTCTAATAAATCATAATAGATTTTACCAGAACAAAGCAATACTCTTTTTACAGCTTTAGCCTCTGCGTAGGTATCGTCAATAATTTCTTGGAACGAGCCTTTGGTAAATTCATCAATAGGTGAAACTACTTGGGCATGGCGTAACAATGATTTTGGAGACATTACGACCAATGGCTTACGGAATTCCCAAGTCAATTGACGACGCAATAAGTGGAAGTAGTTAGAAGGTTTTGTAATGTTGGCCACCACGATATTTTCGTTGGCACAAACTTCTAAGAAACGTTCTAAACGTGCAGAAGAATGTTCTGGACCTTGACCTTCATAACCGTGAGGTAATAACATCACCAAACCGTTCATGTTTTGCCATTTGGTTTCACAAGTAGTTACAAATTGATCGATCATCACCTGCGCACCATTGGCGAAGTCACCAAATTGCGCTTCCCAAATTACCAAAGAATTAGGGTTAGCCATGGCATAGCCAAATTCAAAACCCAACACCCCATACTCAGAAAGTAAAGAGTTATAAATTCTAAAGCTTTTTTGGTTTTCACCTATGTTATTTAAAGAATAGTAAGGTTCGTTGGTTTCCGCATCTTTCAATACCGCATGACGATGAGAGAAAGTACCACGTCCAACATCCTGACCAGAAATTCTCACAATTTTTCTTTCCATCAACAAAGAACCATAGGCCAACAATTCAGCAGAAGCCCAAGTCAATGAACGTGTTTCGAAAAACTGTTCACCTCTTTCTTTTAATAATTTTTCGATTTGTTTGATAGGCTTAAAACCTTCAGGAATCGTAATCAAGGCTTTTGCTACTTGATCAATTACTTCTTGTTTGATGGCCGTTACAGGAGATTTTTCGAAATCAGCTTTCTTAGATCTTCTTAAGGTTTGCCATTCTTTTTCCATTTTTTGGAAAGTATAAGGCAAAGGTTTTTGTTTCACCAAATTCAAACGGTCTTGCAATAAATCACGGAATTGTTTGTCCATGTTTTCCGCAATTTTCGCATCTACATCCCCACGAGCAATCAACTGTTTGTTGTAAATTTCTCTTGGATTTGGATGTTTAGAAATGATGTTATACAAAGATGGTTGCGTAAATTTAGGTTCGTCAGACTCATTATGACCATGACGACGATAGCAAACCATATCGATAAAAATATCTTTCAAGAATTTTTGACGGTATTCAATGGCCAATTTCACTGCAAAAATTACCGCTTCAGGATTGTCACCATTCACGTGAATCACAGGAGCATCAATGGTTTTAGCCACATCCGTACAATAGATAGATGAACGAGCCAAATCCCAATCAGTCGTAAAACCAACTTGGTTATTGATGACAAAGTGAATGGTACCTCCGGTGTTGTAACCTGGCAACATACTCATTTGCGCACATTCATACACAATGCCTTGTCCCGCTACCGCAGCATCGCCATGGATAAGGATAGGCACAATTTTAGAAAAATCGTATTGGTATAACCTGTCTGCTTGAGCCCTAACAAATCCTTCTACTACAGGATTTACCGCTTCAAGGTGAGAAGGATTAGGAATCAATTTAAGGTTTACTTTTTTACCAGAAACAGTAGGGTACTCAGAAGAATAACCTTTGTGGTATTTCACATCACCGTCACCCATGGTAAGGTCAGGCGTAGCAGTACCTTCAAATTCGGTAAAAATTTGCTCGTATGTTTTGCCCATGATGTTGGCCAATACATTCAAACGACCACGGTGCGCCATTCCGATGACCACTTCTTCCACGCCAAGTTCAGCACCACGGTTGATGATGAAATCTAAAGCAGGAATAGTGCTTTCGCCACCTTCAAGAGAAAAACGTTTTTGACCTATGTATTTGGTATGTAAGAAATTTTCAAATATTACGGCTTCGTTTAGCTTAGAAAGAATTTGTTTCTTTTCAGCCAATTCAAGTTTGTAATTGCTAAATTCGGTTTCCACTTTAGTTTTAAACCAATCTAACACAGCAGGTTCACGAATATATAAATATTCAAAACCGATAGGTCCTTCATAAATTGATTTAAGGGTAGCGATAATATTTCTCAATGTAGTCGCCCCTAAGCCTAATTCTTTGCCTGCTACAAATACGGTATCAAGATCGGCTTCGGTTAAATTAAAATCCGAAAGTTCTAGACGTGCTTTACGGTCTTTTCTTTCTCTTACCGGATTGGTTTTAGATTTTAAATGGGCTCTTCTTCTGTATTCAAAAATCAAGTTTCTTACTTGAATTTCTTTTTCAGACACACC
>JBEAZU010000419.1:0-2667 GCA_041169945.1 Bacteroidota bacterium | reverse complement strand
CGTTGTCAAATCTTATGGTGCTACGACTGTTTTTTTCTTAAAAGTACTGGCAAAATTCGTGGAGACCGACAATGTATTTAAACCTCCAGCAATGTGGTAATTCATTCTACTGTATGCCAATTCAAATCCTGCAATTTTAATCATGCCACCCAAAGAAATACCTGACATACTAAAAATATCCGTTACTTGTAATTCTCGCCTAATCATGTGGTTATACCCCACCCTAATATTGATATTTTTACTTAGCAAAAACTCTCCTCCAAACACCAAGTGCCTAAATACAATATCGGTTTGTCGCATAATTTTATCAAAATTATTATTAGAAACAGGAATGGTATCCCCATTGATATCCAAGCTTAGCGGCTTGTTGGGGTCGTCGTAACGAATATCATATTGGTATAACTTCACGGCAGTTACAGATAACCTCAAGGGCATATGTTCTAATTTATAGCTCAAACCTATTTGCACATCAAATGGTAAATTAGAATTGTTTTTATTGGTATAATCGCTAAGGATAAAACCAGCATTTTTGATTATCAAACCAACACTTAAGTCTTTTGTAGGATGTTTAAAAATTCCTCCCACATCCGCCATCAAGGCATAACTTGTATAATTAAAAAAATTAGAGCCTGCAAATTTAACATTTGCTCCTAAAGAAAAAGGACCTTGTTTTTTGGCATATCCTAAAGACCAAGCATATTCAGCTGGCGCATATTTTCCTAATACCAATCCAGTAGCATCGGTATTATCCATTTCGCCATAACTCATATATTGTAAGGAGGAAACCAAAGTACCTATTTTTTTGAAGGTATGCCCATAAGCCAATGACATGGCATTGATATCGGCCAAATAAGGTTGGTAATTGAAGGCAAAAGAAGTATGCAAATCGTCATTGATCAAGGCTGGATTGTACATCGTTAAACTGATGTCATTGTCCATAACCGTTATATTTTCCCCTCCGATACCAATGGCCCTTGTATTGGCAGGTCGGCGTAAAAAGCTAAAACTTTGTGATGAACCTGCTTGAGCCATTGCTTGAAGTGAAGCAAAAAAGCATGCGGATACGAGAAGATATAGAATTGTATTTTTGGGCATTGATTTTAGAACGAGTCATTTCAATAAAAAATTGTCTCTGTATACCCTTAATATTTCCAAAGGGAACACAGAGACGATTTTATAATTCACCAAATTGTATTAGACTTCTGTCAATACTTTGTCGGTTGATAATAGCGATAAATCAAGTGCATTGTCAACTTTTTGAGGCAAAACGGCAATCGCAATTACCTCATCAACATTGGTCACGTAATTAATTGTTAGGTTTTTAATGTATTCGGGTTCAATTTCTTCGACGTCTTTTTTATTTTTAGCACACATAATAATTTCTGTAATGCCAGCACGCTTAGCCGCAAGGATTTTTTCTTTGATGCCACCCACAGGAAGCACTTTACCTGTTAAAGTAATTTCACCAGTCATGGCTAATTTTTCTTTAATTTTCCTTTGCGTGAACACCGACAACAAAGAGGTAAACATGGTGATACCAGCAGAAGGACCATCTTTAGGCACCGCCCCTGCAGGCACATGCACATGCAAATCGAACTGGTCAAACAAGTGATAATCGATATCGTAGTGATGCGCCTTGGTTTTTAAACATGATAAAGCGATTACCGCCGATTCTTTCATGACATCACCCAATTGGCCCGACAAAGTCAATTTGCCTTTGCCCCTACTCAAACTCGATTCAATATTCAAAATCTCGCCACCAACCCTGGTCCAAGCCAAACCAGTTACCACGCCGGCCGTTTCATTATCGGTATATGCATCTTTATCAAAGAACTCTGATGACAATAAGGCAACAATATCGTTGGCATGAAGTGTTTTATCGTAAGCATCTCCGGTTGCTTTTTTAACCGCAATTTTCCTGATTACTTTGGCAATCAAACGATCTAAAGACCTTACCCCAGATTCTCGGGTATAGCCATCAATAATTTTAACCAAGGCATCGTCAGCTAAAACAACATCTTTAGGAGCAAGGCCATGTTCTAATTTTTGTTTAGGCACTAAAAATTTCTTCGCGATTTCTGCCTTTTCTTCTAAAGTATAGCCGTTAACTTCTAATATTTCCATACGATCTAACAGCGCAGGATGAATAGTATCTAAAGAATTGGCCGTCGCAATAAAAAGTACTTTAGACAAATCGTATTCTACTTCAAGGTAATTGTCAAAGAATGCGGCATTTTGTTCTGGATCAAGCACCTCTAGCATGGCCGAAGAAGGGTCTCCGCGGTGACTTCCACCCAATTTATCGATTTCATCTAAGACAAAAACAGGGTTAGAAGAACCCGCCTTTTTCATGCCTTGCACCACTTTGCCACACATGGCGCCGATGTAGGTTTTACGGTGGCCACGAATCTCAGCTTCGTCATGCAAACCACCCAAAGCCATACGCACGTATTTGCGGTTCAATGATTTGGCAACTGATTTACCCAAAGATGTTTTACCAACCCCTGGAGGGCCATATAGCAATAAAATAGGTGCTTTTAAATCTTTTTTAAGCTTTAAAACGGCCAAATATTCAATGATACGTTCCTTCACTTTTTCTAATCCAAAATGATCCGCATCAAGAATTTTACGGGCACGTTTCAGATCAAAATTATCTTTGGTATATTC
>JBEAZU010000418.1:0-2804 GCA_041169945.1 Bacteroidota bacterium | reverse complement strand
ACCACTTCTAGGGCAGACCTGTTTTCTTTGGTGTGAATTCCAGTGGGGATACCACGACCATTATCAGAAACCCTTATTGAATTATCAGTATGTATTTCTACATTAATTTCATTACAATGACCTGCAAGGGCCTCATCTACAGAGTTATCAACTACCTCCCAAATTAAATGATGCAAACCTCTTACGCCAATGTCACCGATATACATGGCTGGTCTTTTACGTACTGCTTCTAAACCTTCTAGTACCTGGATACTATCGGCCGAATAATCTTTATTAACTTCTTCAGTTATTTCGCTCATAATTCTAATTATACAACTTGGTAAAAATACATTTTTTTACACAATAATTGCAAGTTTTTTGAAACTGTTTTTAGAATTAATTTGAGCATTTTTATGCAAAGCTTTGAAAATAAAATTCATTGCTTGCTGCAAAAAAACATTTTAGACAATGGGATGAATCAATTGCGCAATGGCTTGCGGAGTTACGAAATTCATGCAGGCGCAGGCTTTTGGTTTTTTTACACAGGCATTGCAGTCTTTTTGGGCTACTAAGTAAGTAGCCTTTGCGCCGATGGGTTGCCAACGACCAGGATGAATGGGGCGTAAAGGAGGGTAGATGCCAATGGCTCCTATCCCTAAAGCAGCTGCCATGTGTAATGGACCTGTACTTGCTGCCACTAAAAAATCGGCTTCGGCAATAAAACTGATAAATTCAGGAAGGGTAAACTTTCCGGTAATGTCAATGACATGCTCTGGTAAAGTCTTGAGCCAATCACCTAGAATTTCTTTTTCTTTGGCAGTACCACTGATATAAAAGGTGAATTTTTCTTTCGGTAAAAGCTGGATCAAGGCTTTGAAATTATCCAAATGCCATTCTCTAGCGCTGGCATTAGATTTAGGGTGAAGTATGATATTCTTTTTGGTATAATCAATTGGAAAAGAGTTCTTTAATATCCCTTTATTAAAGCCCGTAAAGGTGGCCATTTCCGTTAAACTTGGTTGTATATTGATGCCTAAAGGTTGCAATAATTTGCAGTTTAATTGGGATTCGTGCAGGGATGAATTTTTACGGGTAAGGTAAACAAAATGGTTGATGTTGAATAAATGGAAAGTCCTTTTAGAGGTACCAATCCTGGTGGGGATGTTTGCTAATTTTGCTAATTTGGCAATCTTACTTTTAGGGTATATATGTATAATGGTGTCGGCTTGGTACTTTTTTAAAAAGTCAACGGCTTCACTTTTTTCCAATTGTAAAAGGAGGTCGGCATTGATAAATTCATCTACATGCGCACAATGTTCAATGATGGCTTTGGTATAGGTTCTGCCTATAAATATAATATGTGCCTTAGGGTAATATTTTTTGATGATGCCACATAAGGGGAGCGATAAAATGACATCCCCTATGGCATCGGTTCTACTGATGATTATTCTTTGAAATTGTTGGTTATTTTTTTCTTTTTGGATATGTTTTTTTAATTTTTGATATTTTAAAAACGTGGCATAAGCCGAAATTCTGCAAATGGTTAAGCCTGCAAGGCCATCTAAAATACCTAAACGGATAAAGTAATTTCTAATAAAGCCAAAAATAGGACTGAAATACAACTTATAAAAAGGGGCTTTCTTGCCGACTTTAAATTGTGATTTGGCCAATATATCCGTAAAGTAATAGACTTGTTTGTAATGTTCTTCAATGGTATAATAACTGTAATGTAAAATATCTCCTTTGATAAAATGGGTGGTTTTATCGCCCTCAAACATTTCGTATTTATCGTGTGGGTTCACGCCTCCCCAGGCCCCTTTTCTTGAATCCCAAAGTCTGAGTTTTTTATCGGGATACCAACCGCAATGTTTAATCCATTTGCCACAATAATTGGTGAGGCGGTTCATGTAATAGCCATCGTATTGCCAGTGTTGTTTGATGGCTAAAATTGAAGTTTTCAATTGTTCATCTAAAGCTTCATCGGCATCTAAAGATAATATATGAGGGTATAATGCTTGAGAGGCTGCCCAATTTTTTTGTTCTATATGTCCTTCAAAGGCATGGGTGATGAAACGTGCTCCAAGCGATAAACAAATTTGTTCGGTTTGGTCAGTTGAAAACGAATCTACGACTACAATATCATCAGCCACTTCCAGTACAGATTCTATACAACGACGAATGTTTTTTTCTTCGTTGAAAGTAATAATTACCACTGATAATTTCTTGGGTGTATGGGAAGTAGGAGAAGTCAATTCATTAAATGATTAAATGCGGATGATATTTTTGAAATAATGGGTTTATACTTCTGATTGGTTTTCTGAATTTGTATTGGGTGTTGGAGCAGTTACCACCTTTTTCATAATGGGTTTAAAAGCAGGTTTCTTTGGTGTTTCTGTAGTATTTGCTTCTGTCGGTGCTGTTGGTGCAACTTCTTCCGTGTTCGCCACCTCATTTTTCATAATGGGTTTAAAAGCAGGTTTCTTTGGTGTTTCTGTAGTACTTGCTTCTGTCGGTGCTGTTGGTGCAACTTCTTCCGAGTTCGCCACCGCTTTTTTCATGATGGGTTTAAAAGCAGGTTTCTTTGGTGTTTCTGTAGTAGTAGCTTCCGATACTGTTGGTGTAGCTTCTTCCGTACTCGCCACCACCTTTTTCATGATGGGTTTAAAAGCAGGTTTCTTTGGTGTCTCCGTATTACTTTCTACCGTCGCTGTTGGTGTAGCTTCTTCTGTGGAAGTCACTGCCTTCTTCATCATGGGTTTAAAGGCAGGCTTCTTTGGTGCTTCTGTAGCAGTTGCTTCCTCCGGTTTCGGTGCCTTTGTTTCATC
>JBEAZU010000417.1:0-4585 GCA_041169945.1 Bacteroidota bacterium | reverse complement strand
ATATCTGAAATGATGATGCCTGTTAAATATAAAAACAAGAATAATACACTGCCATAAGCACCATACGTTTGGTTGTATAAATGCTCCACGGCAAAACCAAAAGACAAGAAGCTAAGCATGTTAAAGATCAAGTGAATATAATCGGCATGTACAAAACCAGAAGTGATGAACCTGTAATATTCATGTTTTTTCTGAACCTGGTATGGGTTTAAAACCAGCTTGTATAAAAGACCATCTTTTTGCCAAGCATACATACTTAAGCCTGCGGTAATCAATACAATCAATAGGGTGATGGACATGTGGTGAGGTATTTATAAAGTAAGAAGCATAATCCTTTAATAATAGAAAAGCCCTATGATTTTCATCAAAGGGCTTTTCATTGTAGTGACTAATGGCTTAGAAAAATTTGTATCTATCGTCAACGATGTCAGCATTTTCTTCAATTACTTTTTTCAATTTATCGGCTGTTCCATAATTGGAAGCGTTAAATAAATTGGTTTTATTTTGAGTATAATCTTTCGTTGCAGGAACGGCTAATTTATTGGTTAATTCAATGATGAATACCCCATTTTCACCAGCGAATGCTTTGGTTTTATCTCCGTTTTTCGCAAGGTTAAAAGCATAACCTACCGCATTTGGATCATAACCACCCTCAGCGAAGGCATAAGAACCTAATGGTAAAGCAGGCGCAACATTCACTACGGTACCTGTGCCAAGTTTGGCTGCAATTTGTTCAAATGTACCATTGCTAGCACTTACTTTTTTAAGTAAATCTTTGCCTTTTAATTCTTTACGCACCTGGTATACTACTTCTCTGAACGAAGGCTCTAAAGAATCTGCTGCAATTTTAGAAATGTCTTCGTCAACGGTTAAATATCCTTTTTCACGTTTCTTTTCTAACATCGTCACCACATAGTTGTTTTTGCATTCAAATACTTCTTTGGCAACAGCCCCTTTTTCAATATCACCATAGGTCCAACGAATGATATCGCGCACATCCGTTAAGCCATTGATGCTTTGAGAGGCTTTGGTAATTCCTTCAGCTCTCATAATGGTGTAATTGTTTGTTTTGGCATTGTTTACAAAAGAAGCTTTGTCGGAGATTTTAGAGACAAAGTCATTGGCTTTGTTATAAATCAATTCTCTTGTTTCACCACTGGCTTCCAATTGTTTTTCAAC
Source organism: Bacteroidota bacterium (assembly GCA_041169945.1). Taxonomy (GTDB): domain Bacteria; phylum Bacteroidota; class Bacteroidia; order Cytophagales; family UBA9547; genus CALPQG02. The sequence goes on along the minus strand of JBEAZU010000417.1, from coordinate 3,406 downwards.
GGTTGCTACTAAATATTTGGTATAGGTAGGCGCTTCTGTAACTTTAATGATATGGAAACCAAATTCAGATTCTACCAATCTTGGAATTAATCCTTTGCTTGTAGAGCCAAATACGGCATCACTAAAAGGTTTTACCATGCTTTTTTTGTTGAACCATCCTAGGTCGCCCCCTTTTTGACCAGATTGATAATCTACCGAATTTTGTCTTGCGATGTCTTCAAAAGGCAATCCACTTTGTAACATTTTAAGGATACCTTCTGCTTTTATTCTAGCATTGGCTTTAGAGGTATCAGAAGATTTGTCTTTAGGTGCAATTAAGATATGGCTTGCTTTTGCAGAGGCTACCGTATCTTGTGTTGATTTTACCAGTTTGTAAAATTTCAATGACATCCCTTCATTTACAGGTCCTACTACTGAATCCATTTTCAAACCATTGTCTTTAATGGCTTGAGGAATTTGGTCAATCAGTACATAGTTAGGTAGGCTAGGTACATCTGAGTTGGCACTTACGAAAGAAGAATCGTCTGTAGCCGCTGAAAATTCAACTTTGATTTTACCCAACAATTCCATGAAAGTAGCCGAATCTTTTGCCGATGCTACTACAGGGAAAGCAACATACTGTAGGGTTGCGTTATCGTTTTGAACTTTATATTTTTCTTTGTTTTTGTCCAAATACGTTTTTACATCATCATTAGTGAATTTGATGGTTGAATCAGCAATGGCATTATAGGACGCAAATAAGTATTTGAAATCTGCTTTTGTGTTTTGGGCAATATAGTCGCGTTTTGCTTCTGCAGTAGTAACGTACACTGTTTTAGCCAACAAGTTTTCGTATTTTACTTTTAGACGATCTCTTTTGATAAGTTTCTCAAAGTTAAACCACATGGCTTTTTGTGCAGGAGGAACTTGATTGGCTTGAATGGCTTGTAAAAAGTTTCTAACTTGGGCTACATCCACTTTGCCTGTTTGAGGGTTACCAAAGTTTTGTACCACAAAAGGATGAGGATTTTGACCTTGTACCATGTCTACTTCTTCTTCAGTAGTCAACATAATACCTAATAGCTCTAATTGTTTTTTGTATCCATTTTCAAATACAAATTTATTCCAAATCTCTTCACGAAGTTGTTGCACTTGGTATTCTTCCATCGATTTACCTTGTGCCATTTCATTCTCTTGCTTTGTTTTTTCAACTTCAGCAGCATATTCTTCATACTTTACTTTTTGACCAGCAATGGTACCAACATACTGTTCATCAGTTTTGTCCATAAGCTGCATCACTTCACCACCAACAATGAAAAGTAATAAACTTCCTGCAATAATACTTACTGCAATTCCTGCTCTTTCTCTAATTTTTCCTATTAATGCCATTTTTATTCTATTATAAGTCTTGCAAAATAATTATTTTGTATGCTAAAATCAAAATTAAACTCATTATTCTTCAATATCTTTTTGATTGAAGAGGGTGACTTTTATTTTATCTAGCCTCACATCGTCTTTAGACACGATTGTGAAGGTAAATGGTGCTTGGTTAATAATTTCATTTGTATCCGGAATATCTTCTTTAATGGAGATAATGTACCCGCCTAGCGTATCATAATCTCCTAATGGGATATTCCATTGGTATTTGTCATTAAGATAATCTATCTCTAAACGTGCACTTAGTAAAAAATTGTGTTCATCAAGTTTTTGTTCTGCCAATGTTACATCATCATCGTGTTCGTCATTGATTTCTCCAAAAATTTCTTCCATAATATCTTCAAGTGTCACAATGCCTGAAGTACCTCCAAACTCGTCTAAGACCACCGCCATGCTTTTGCGTTCTTTGATGAATTGAACCAATAATTTATTGGCATGTTCCATTTCAGACACAACAGGTATGGTATTTAAAATCGTACTAATTTCTGTCGGTTGACTAAATAATCCAGTAGAGTGGCAATAGCCGATGATATCATCAATAGACTCTTGGTACACCAATACCTTGGAGTGTCCACTTTCGATGAACACTTGTTTTAAATTTTCTAAGCCATCTGCAATATTCACGGCTACCAATTCGGTGCGAGGAATCATGCATTCGCGTACTTTTACGGTTTTGAAATCTAAGGCATTGCTAAAAATCTTGGCATCTATCTCTGATTTTACCTCTACCTCTTTATTCACCAATTGGTTTTGAATATAGTTATTGATATCTGTTAAGCCAAAAGCAGGATTTTGTTCCGAATAATCAAAGCCAAAAATATGGGTAATGGTAAACTTGGTTAAGCCGATGACCACATAAACAGGCAGGTACAATAGCCAATAGAAAAAGCCCATGGGCAAAGCAAAAAAGTGAATCATGGCATTTGGATTGATTAAAAATATGCTTTTGGGTAAAAACTCTGCGGTAGCCAACACGATAACGGTAGAGACCAAGGTTTGAGCAATCAATACCATGAAGTTATTGTTGATGACTGCGGGCAGCATAGCGCTTAACCATGGCGCCAACAGTTTGGCAATGGTAATGCCATAGATAACTTGTGCTAAGGTGCAACCAATGAGGGTAGTACCTATAAAAGTAGAGGGTGTTTTGATGAATTTTGCCACTAATTTTGCCGACAAACTTCCTTCACTATTTTTTACAGCAATTTGAAGTCGGTCGGCGGCAATAAAGGCAATTTCCATCCCTGCAAAAAAAGCAGCGCAAGTAAGGGCGATAATGATAATATAGAGGTCGGAGAGTGGCATTATTTTTTTGACCTAGGTGATGTTGGGCCACTATCTTCTTTTTCTTTTTCCATTCGTTTAACTTTAACAATCCCGTAGGACATAAAAAAACTAATCATGAGCATGAAAAACGAATAACTGTTAGAAAAGCCATAACTAAAGGTTTGGTGAACCCCCACAATAAAGCAAACAACGGCCATGGCCAATAAGAGTGTTTCTGCTAATTTCATTATTGTCTAGCGCTAAAGATACCGGTTACTTTTAAAATTTTATAAGTCGAAAAATCTTGTGCGGCAACCAAACCATTGCCTTTTAAAATTTCTGCGGCAGTTTGTATCACCACAAATTTATCGGTAAATACTTGTTTTTTCTTAGGGTCCCAATTCAATTCTTCCGTGGTCAATCGTTTGTGCTCTGTTGGGTTTTGAACGACAACATTGCCTATTACCGTATAAAGATCTGTGATTTTATTATATTTCCCCGTGTTAGAAGTTAAAATAGATTCTTCTTGTCCATTTTTCTTGTAAAAGATAATCTTTAAACCATTGGGAAATGTGCGGTCACCATTTACAAATTCAAATTGTTTGGGAGCTATGATCCGCATTTTAGTGATGGCTGAATCACTCAATAGGGTATTTACGGAATCAATTTCTAGCAATGGTCCCGTATACTTTTCGTGAAAAACTGTTTTCTTTTCGTTCGAATG
>JBEAZU010000416.1:0-2723 GCA_041169945.1 Bacteroidota bacterium | reverse complement strand
TTTTCCCACTTTGTGGTCCAAACAAAGGGTGTGTGCCAACAATTTGTACGGTATTCGGAAAGTATTTTTCCATCAATTGCATGGGCTTTACTTTCACTGAAGACACATCTGCAATCAAGGCATTTGGCTGTACAAAAGGAACAATTTCCTGGATCACGGTTTCTAAAAATTGAACCGGAACGGCTAGGATTACAATTTCTTTAGAAGCTACTTCCTTTAATGTACCACAATAAACTTTTAATGCTTTACATTCTGCCGCTACGTCTCTTTTGTCATATACACTCACATTGAAGTAAGGACTTAAATATGGCATGATAAATTTACCGAAACTTCCAAATCCTATAAATCCTACTTCTCTTTTATGTGCCATTTTTTTAATTTTTAGTATAGCGTTCAGGGTTTAGAGTTTTCAGTTTAGAGTAAAGAGTTTAGAGTAAATAGTTTTTCCCTTTGAAGGAAAATTTTCTCATAGCTTAATATTCTAATCAATAAACCATTAAGCAATTATTTGTTTTCGATATCCGTCAAGTTAATCATACTAGATGTTCAAAACTCTGAACTGAAAACTCTGAATTGAAAACTCTGAACTGAAAACTCTGAGCTGAAAACTCTAAACTGAAAACTATTCTACCTTCAATAATTTTGCTTTTACTGCTTCTACTGCATTTTTAACTTTATCAACTTCGATGACCGATGCCGCCTGATCAAGTTTATTTTGTTCTATGTCTTTATACAGTTGTACCAATTCTGCGGCATTTTCTTTTAATTTTTGTTCCAAGTTGATTTTTTGTTGGCCATTTCGTTCTACCTTGTTAATCAAATCTGTTCCTTGTTTTACTTTCTTTTCCTGAACTTTTACCGTTTGTGACAACACTTTTTCTGCGTCTTTGATTTGGTCATTGATATCTTCTCTGTACACCATTACCGCAAAATCGTGTAATATTTTTTCAGCAGTACTGTATTTTGCAGGATCGTCTTTGGTAGAAACATACGCCTTTCCCATTTCAATAGACCAAAATACTTTGGAGCCTTTGTCACTTTGGTTAATGGTAGAAATAATTCGAACTGGCGTGGAAGAAATCCCAATGATAGTGGCTAAGTCAACAGTATAAACATTTTTTTGAGCATCCACTTTGCCAAATTCTTTGAGTTTTTTGAGCCAGGATTTTTCAGTAATTTCTTGTTCCAGCAGTATCGTCGTCGACATTCCTTTTCTGCTAACATTGTCAATGGTGAGTTCATGTTCGGTAACAATTACCTTTTGGGCATTTACCTCTAAACTTACCAACAAGATAATTCCTAAAAGGTTAGTGTATTTTTTGAGCATTGACATAAAATAGGTCTGTTGATAGTTTAACATTGTCTACATCCTGGTCACGAAAAACTTCGGTGTTCCAATTGGAGGTTGGGTAAATTCTGAAATCAATGTTTTCGCCAAAGCTAATTTTGAAAGGCATTCTAAACCAATTCTTATTTGCTTTCCACTTGTATTTCATCACCACATTACTGCCTTTTTGTTTGAGCTTGTAAATCAAGGTTGGAATCTGATTGTTTTTCAGGTAAACGTCAAAAATGTTACTCAAATCAAGGATGGTTTTCTTGTTAAAATAATCAACCACCTGTTTGGTATCCACATTTTTAAACTTAAAATCTTTTGACATTCCCAATAAGATGTTGAACCAAAGCACATCATTGTCAATTACATTTCTCAAGGTATGCAACATCCAGGCCCCTTTGTAATACATGTCCGCATCCTGCCAGCCATGATAATTTACATTTAATGGTCCAAGGATAGCTTCTTTGTTCCTGATTTTTTCTTTCATCTGGTTGAGGTACAATTGAGCAGCAGGTTTACCTTGGGTATATTCTACAAACAACACTTCGGCATAAGTCGCAAAAGCCTCATGTATCCAGAGTTCAGCGTGGTCTTTACAGGTAATGGCATTGCCAAAATATTCGTGTGCACTTTCGTGTACAACGATATAATCAAAACCAAAATCATTGTTTTTATAATGGTTACCATAAGCAATGGCTTCCTGGTGTTCCATTCCCCAAAAGGGAGCTTCTACCAATGCAAATCCATCTTTTTTGAATGGATATTTTCCAAAAAACTTTTCATAACATTCTAGCATTTTGGGTATTTGGCTAAAATGCTTTTTGGCTTTATCCAAATTGTACCTTAATACATAATAGTTTAGAGGCAAAGTATCTGCATCAATGCATTTGTATTTTTCTGAAATGATGGCATATTTCCCAATGTTGATGGTGACGTCATAGTTGTTTATTGGGTAACTCACAAACCATTCATGCCGTGCGTAGCCATCATCAAGGTCCATGCGTTTACGAATATTCCCATTGGAAACGCAATACAAATGTACAGGTGATTCAATGTTGATACTCATACTATCAGGCTCATCTGAAAGATGGTCTTTACATGGCCACCATAAACTCGCTCCTCTTCCTTCACAGGCAACTCCAACCCAGTCGTAATTGGAACTGTCTTTTTGCCAAACAAATCCACCGTCCCAAGGAGGATTTACAGACACTACAGGAACACCTGAGTAGCAAAATTTAATCATGGATTGAGACCCTTTTTGCAGCTTGTTGTTAAAATATACATACACCACATTGCCCTCTCTTTCATAAGGTAGCCGTTTACCTTTATAGATAACGGAATCAATTTGTAGGTTTTCAAATAAATCAACCTGCATTTTGTCAAAATC
>JBEAZU010000415.1:0-6691 GCA_041169945.1 Bacteroidota bacterium | reverse complement strand
ACCGCAACACCAGCGACGATTGGAATAAAATATTAGTTTCTGATGCCTTCACCCCTGAATTGGTGAAAAATTGTAAATTTTATGGCTTGGTAAGAATTGGTAAACTCGAACCATTTTACCTGGAATTCAGTGACCTCAAAGTTCCCGTGGGACTGTATAATTCCACCATCATCAGCTGCGATTTCGGAGACAATGTAGTGATCGATAATGTTAATTATATGTCACATTACATTATTGGTACTGAGGTTATCATTGTAAATGTCAATGAATTGGTGACCACCGATTATGCCAAATTTGGAAATGGCATTGTAAAGGAAGGAGAAACAGAAAATACCAGGGTATGGCTAGAAATATGCAACGAAAACGGAGGAAGAAGCATCATCCCCTTCAATGGCATGTTGCCTGGCGACGCGTATTTATGGAGCAAGTACCGAGATAACCAGGTTTTGTTAGACAAATTCAAAGCATTTACAGACAAAAAATTTGACCATAAAAGAGGCTTCTACGGTAAAATTGGAGACCGAACGGTGGTGAAAAATTGCAATATCATCAAAGATGTTTGGATAGGAAGCGATGCGTACTTAAAAGGTGCCAATAAAATTAAAAATATTACCATTAGTTCTAGCGCAGAGGCAAAAACCCAAATAGGTGAAGGTTGCGAATTGGTAAATGGCATCATAAGCGAAGGGTGCCGGGTATTTTACGGGGTAAAAGCTGTTCGATTTTTCATGGCTTCGCATTCACAATTGAAGTATGGTGCACGGTTAATTAATTCCTATTTAGGCAATAATGCGGTTATTTCATGCTGTGAAGTGCTCAATACCCTCATTTTTCCTGCACACGAACAACACCATAACAATTCATTTTTATGCGCTTCCCTCATTATGGGACAAAGCAATATTGCCGCCGGGGCCACCATTGGCTCAAACCATAATTCTAGAAGTCCTGATGGAGAAATTATTGCTGGTAGAGGCTTTTGGCCAGGCTTATGTGTAAGCTTAAAACACAATTCTCAATTTGCCAGTTTTACGATTTTAGCAAAAGGAAATTACCCGGCAGAATTAGACATTAAAATTCCTTTTGCCCTCATCTGCAACAATGAACATGACGACCAATTGGTCATTATTCCAGCGTATTGGTTTCGATACAACATGTATGCGCTGGCACGAAACTGTTGGAAATACCTCGATAGAGATAAACGCATAGAACGTATCCAACAAATAGAATACGACTATTTAGCCCCTGATAGCATTAATGAAATGTTTACCGCACTCCGCATCATGGAAGAAAGTGTTGGTAAAGCGTATATTTTAAAATTTAACCTGGTGAATGAAAACAAAAGTCCTCAAACTATTGGAAAAGAATTGTTAAAAAATCAAAACCCAATTGTTGATGACTTAGAAGTGTTAGTAGCAAATTGCGAAAATTCAAAACGCAAAGTAATACTTAGTAAGGTCAATCAAGGCTACACCATATTCCATGAAATCATCGTGTATTATGCCGTGAATGAGTTGCTGCATTATACCAAAACCAATGCCATTACCTCCATCAATGCAATTCAAGGGTTGATGTCTGCTGCTCAAGAACGAAAAGCATTTCAAAATATTGGTGGTCAATTAATACCCAAAGCAAACATTACCCAATTACAAAAAAACATCGCAACAGGAATCATTAACGATTGGGACGAAGTACATCAATTTTACACAAAAGAAGGGGAAGCGTATGGCTACGAACGTTTAATACATGCCTTGTCGGCACTTGTTGAACTCAAAAACATTGACCTTACCCAATTGAATGCAGTACGATTTATGCCATTCTTAGAGGATGCAGTACACACCAAAACTTGGATGACGCAAAATATCTATGACTCCAGGGCAAAAGATTATCAAAACCCCTTTAGAAAAATGGTGTATGACAATGACAAGGAGATGGAAGCCGTGATGGGATCGCTAGCAGAAAACACCTTTATACGGCAACAAGAGCAAGCGTTAAGTGGCTTTATAGCCGAATGTAATACCTTTAAAAAGACATTAACCCATGAGGAAACACACTAAATCTTTCAGCACAATAGCCATTGGATTGCTTGTAATAGCTTGCCAACAAAATACACCTTCCCAAAAAATACAAACGAATGTTAAACCAACGATACAAGGCACCTATCGTTTACTCGACCTTGAATCACAAGAGGATAGCGTGTACAAACCCATGGAAGGGGTCGAAATATTAAAAATATTCACGAAAGACCAATGGATTTCGCCAGCCTACATACAAAAAAACAAAAAGGTGGTGAACCTTGCGGGAGGTACCTATACTTTTGATGGTCATCAAATGCTGGAAACTTTAGCCTACCACTCCAAAGACACGGTGAATATTGGGCACGCCGCCACGTACCAAATAACCCTTAAAGGCGACACCTTGTACCAATCAGGCATTTTCAAACCAGGCACCCCTGAGGAATGGAAAGTGGAAGAAAGATGGCTTAAAATTGAATAAGAGGTAAGGTGCAAGTCAATGCTTGAATTATAATACCATCGATTTCTCAATACCCCATCAAACCACAAAGAGAGGCTTTACAAATTGTAAAGCCTCTCTTTGTATATCAATGTAAACTTGGTACAATTAAGCTACCGCATCTTCTACAATCACAGGTTTAATTGGATCAGCCAATGATTTTTTGCTTAAATCAAGAACAATTGGTACGGCAATAAAGATAGAAGAATAACTACCAAAAATTACCCCAATCAACATGGCGAAAGAGAAGCTACGTAGAATTTCGCCACCAAATACAAACAAGATTGCAACCACCATAAATACTGTCATTGCCGTCATAATAGTACGACTCATGGTATGGTTAATAGAATCGTTCAATACTTTGGCTTTATTGTTTTCTGCCATTGAAGGATTTTGTTCTGAAAACTCTCTCACACGGTCAAAAGTTACAACCGTATCATTGATAGAATAACCTACAATTGTCAAAATTGCCGCTACGAATACTTGGTCAATTTCATAAGACAAGCCAAACCATCTTGCGATAGAGAAAAATGCCACTACCATTAAAGCATCATGCAGCAAGGCAATAACACCACCCCAACCAAATGATCTGTTTTTGAAACGGAAAGCCACATAAATAAAGATTCCTATCAAAGACAAAAACAATGAATAATAAGAAGATGTTTTGATATCATCTGCAATAGTAGGACCTACCTTAGAAGAGCTCAAAATTTCAAACTTACTGTTTTTATATTTTGATAAACCGCCACTTAAAGCATCTTCTACTTTTTTATCCCCTTCTGCTGATTCATCATCAATCAAATAGCTTGTGGTTACTTTCACTTTGCTGCTTGATCCAAAAGTTTTCACCTCTGTACCTGTTTGAGCAAAAGCATCAGAAAGATTCACTTTCAAGTCTGAAGCGGATACTGGCTCTGCAAACTGAACAATATAACTACGACCTCCTTTAAAATCAACACCTAGGTTTAAACCACCTTGTGCCACGATACTAATCGCACCTAACACCAATAAAGAGATAGAGAACGCATAAGCCGCTTTTCTTTTACCGATATAGTCAAAGTTTAAATTTTGGAATAAGTTTTTAGAGAATACCGTGTGAAATCCAATCGTAACAGGATTCTTTTTAGTAACAAACCATACCAAAATTACCCTTGAAATATAAACGGCAGTAAAGAATGAACAGAAAATACCAATGATTAAGGTGATAGCGAAACCTTTGATAGGACCTGAACCTAAGAAGAACAAAATTACCGCAGACAATAATGTAGTAACGTTAGAGTCAAAGATAGAGCTAAATGCTTTTTCATAGCCCAATTCTACTGCACGTACCAATGAAGTACCTTCTCTTAATTCTTCTCTTATCCTTTCAAAAATAAGTACGTTCGCATCCACGGCCATACCTACTGTTAACACGATACCGGCAATACCAGGCAAGGTTAATACAGAATGGAATTGCACCAAAATACCTACGACAAACAACACGTTAAACAACAAGGCAATGTTGGCAATCATACCACCACCGCTGTAATACGCAAACATAAACAACACCACCAAACCTAATGCAATTACCATAGATATTAAACCTTGGTTAATGGCTTCTTGTCCCAAACTTGGACCAACAATGGCTTCTTCCACAATTCTTGTAGGAGCAGGCATTCTACCTGATTTCAAGATATTGGCTAAATCTTTGGCTTCTTCTACTTGAAATCCACCAGAAATACGACAGCTACCGTTTGGAATTTCGCCGTTTACATTTGGTGCAGAATATACTGCGTTATCTAATACTATGGCAATGGCTCTTTTGTCTTGAGCAGCACTTGCGGTAGCCATTCTCCATTTACGAACGGCATCGGTATTCAAATTCAATGAAACACCCCAACCATCTGCTGGATCGTTATCAATTCTTGAATCTCTTACATCTTCGCCTGATAAAATTGGTTTACCATTCGCTCCTTTTTTCAAAAGGTATAACAATACCAATTCTTCGTTGTCTTTGCCTGGCATTGTTTTGCTCGCCCAGCTAAAAGTTACATTTGATGGTACAAATTTCTGAATTTCTGGTTGTGCAATTAAAGCGGCCACTTTAGCCGTATCTTTTAATTTCACCAACAATGAATTGTAGTATGGATAAAAATAACCATCTAAAGCAGACTTGGTAGAATCTTTCTTAGCCAATTTCGTGGTGTCAGCAGATTTTTTGGACAATTTACTTTCTAAACTGTTCGATTTTGTACTATCGCCTTTGGTTAATGAAGTATCGGTATCATCTGCTTTGCCTGATTTCAATTTGGCTTGAGCAGCCAAGTATTTTTCTGTTTGAACAACAAATGGTTCGAATTCGCTGTTTTTTACCACGTTCCAAAATTCAAGTACCGCAGCAGATTGCAATAATTTACGCGCACGTTTTGGATTATCGATACCTGGTAACTCCAATTGAATACGGCCAGTACCTTGTAATTTTTGAATATTTGGTTGAATAACACCAAATTGGTCAATACGACTACGAAGTACGTTAAATGAACGGTCAATAGCGTCATTGATTTCTCCATCAATAATGCTAATAACTTTGGCATCAGGAGAATCAAAATTAATTCTACCCCTAGTCAATGAATTGGTAAAATAAGCACTTAAGTTTTTAGAAGGATTTACTTCTTTAAAAGCTTCATAAAACAAGTTAATAAACTTCTCTTGGCTATTTTTTTGCGCCAATTCAGCACGTTTTAAGGTTTCTTTGAAGCCAGGATCCATGGCTTTAGAGCCTGCCATTACTTTGATAATTTCTACAGGAGAAACCTCCAAAACAACGTGCATACCACCTTGTAAATCTAGCCCTAATTGCAATTCTTGTTCTTTAATTTCTTTGTAAGTATATTCTATGCCTAAGAAATTAAATACTGGTTTAAACCAGATAGAATCAAGGTAATTTTGGCTTTTAGCGAAGTCTACTTTGCCCGACTTGTCAGTAGCATAAGCAGCAGCATCTTCTTGTACCGATTGGGATACAAGTGAAAAAGAAAGGAAATAGATAGATAGTAAAGATACGATCACCGTCAGTCCTACAATAAGCGATTTGTTTTTCATTGTTTTAATTTAAGGTATTGGATTATGATAATAAATATAAAAACGGAGGCTAACTCATTTCTAAACCTTTGAACAAGCAAAGGAAAATACAGCAACTAACCGTTAACTGAAAATTACTAAGGTGCTCTTGGTGAGATAAAGTGGCACAATAGGTGAATAAAATAATTATTATAAAAGGCTGTAGGTTGAATTTCGAATAACAGCGGTAAAGCTATTGATTCAAATGGTTTTAAAAAATCAATCTGAATAGCAAAAAAAGGAACATTTAAAGAAGGAATCACCGCTGCCAACTCATTGCTTGCATGTATGTGATGGCTTATAGGTGCCTTCTTACTTTGGTTTTCAACTTTGAGCACATGGCCTGGTGTTGGCAACAAAACTGTTGCCAACAATGAGCACAACAACAGCACTGCCATTGCAATTTTACTCATAGAAGGAGATATGTGGTTCTTCGCTTTCATTAGACCTAACTACAAAACTATATAAAAAACAAAAAAGACCTATGATTTATTGTGTTTTTTTAATTATACCTGCACAAATTGCCTTGCATATTGTCATTGGAGGCTATTATTTTAAAGACCGATAATATTCTTTCCCTTTGGGTATTTTACTATAAATCTAAAAATAGTTTTCTTCGAATCTGTGCTTGCTAAATTGATTCGCCAAGTAAGCTTTCCGGTTTCTTTGTTCAGCTCTGCACCACCCAAATCCACGACTTCTACTTCAATTTCATTGTTTTTAGAAACAGGAATTTGATCTTCTACCACCAAAGCTATGGAATCTTTTTTTACATTTCTGGCTTCAATTTCATAAGCATATTCAACTTTACGGTTACTTCCAATTATTTTTTTACTGGTAAAATCTTTGATGGTTTCACGTTTTACAATTACTTTCTTATCTCGTCCTAGAGAAACCAATAAGGTATCTTCCGTATTGAGCAGGTCTAAATAGGTTTCCCCCACAAAAGTGCCTTCAAAATACACATTGGCATTGCCAGGAATAAGATTATACTGTTCCCAATTGGTCAACAAGGCGGTAAGAAATACCCCATTGTCAAGTTTTGGCGTAGTATAATGTTTATAAACCACCGGTATTTGAA
>JBEAZU010000414.1:0-5621 GCA_041169945.1 Bacteroidota bacterium | reverse complement strand
AAAAAAGTCCTGATAAGCATCAGGACTTTTTTTGTAGCGAGAACGAGACTCGAACTCGTGACCTTTGGGTTATGAATCCAATGCTCTAACCAACTGAGCTACCTCGCCATCTTTTTCGGATTGCAAATCTATGAATTTTAATCTAGTTTCAAATTAAATTATACTATAATTTGATTATATTTTTAAAATAAATTCTCTTCTCCTTGACCTTGAATGTTTTAGTGTATGTAAGGTGTCGGGTGAATGATTTTCATCTTTCCTCGACTTTAAGGGTTTTTAAATTAATATTTATGTTTATCTTTGACGCTTATATTTAGCGAATCTTAACATACAATTGTGTTTGCTTAGGCAAAAAATAGTAATGAAGAAACTAGACAAACTTATACTTCGCTCCTTTATTGGGCCTTTTGTATTGACTTTTGCCGTGGTGGTGTTTATATTATTAACCCAGCACATGATTAAATATTTTGATGATTTTGTAGGGAAAGATTTAGGTTGGGAAGTGTTTGCAAAATTGATGTTTTATTTTTGTTTAAACATGACCCCAATGGCATTGCCACTGGCAGTATTGATTTCTTCTTTAATGACTTTTGGTAATTTAGGGCAACATTTTGAACTTACCGCCATTAAAAGTGCTGGTATTTCTATGTTAAGAATATTTTTACCCATCTTTATTTTTGTAGTATTTTTGACTTATGTAGGATTTGTTTTTAACAATAAAATTGTACCTATTGCCAATTTAAAGGCCTATAGCTTGCTTTACGATATCAGACAAAAAAAACCAACCTTAGATTTGAAAGAAGGCTCTTTTTACAATGGCTTGCCTGGCTATAGCATTAAAGTAAATAAAAAATTCAAAGATGGTAAAACCCTGAAAGGGGTAATGATTTATGATCATACCAACGGTAAAGGCAATACGGATGTGATTTTGGCCGATTCAGGCTATATGTCTTTGGTAAAAAATGACCAATTTTTATCCCTAGACCTTTACAATGGAAAGAAATACATTGAAATTATTGATAACAACGGAGGTTCTCAACAACAATATGTGCGCTCAGGCTTTGGGAAATCTAAAATCATGTTTAGTTTGGAGTCATTCGCCTTGCAACGTACCGACGAAGAATTGTTCGCGACCAATAAAATTATGCTCAGCGTAGACGAATTACAATCTGCTTCTGACTCTATTCAAAAAGAAAGTAAAATCATAAAAGGGGCAATTTTTGACAATTATAAACCATTTTTCTTGTATACCTTCAAAGATTTTTCAGGCAATAAGGTAAAGCTTGCTAAGGCAATTGATGTAACACAATTTGATAAAGGCCAAAAAGCAAGGGTGATTAGTTATGCCATCAATAGTGCGAGGAGTGTGCATAGTTTTACCAAAACCTACCAAGAACGACTTGATGCCATCGTGAAAGAAATCAATAGTTTTGATATCGAGAGGGTGCGTAAATATTCCCAGTCGGTGGCGATTATCATCATGTTTTTAATTGGTGCCCCCTTGGGAGCTATTATTAAAAAGGGAGGCTTAGGTTTACCTATTTTGATTTCGGTATTCTTCTTTGTGATTTATTATATCTTAATCACGCTAGGGCAAAAGTATGCCAAAGACAGTATTTTGTCTGTGAACCTAGGTATGTGGTTGCCCAATTATATATTATTCCCGATTGGATTGTTCTTTTTGAGGCAAGCAAAAAATGATTCTAGGCTACTAGAAGCCGATTTTTTTGCTGTTTTGATTGATAGATTCAAGCAATCATTAAGAAAGAATAAAGAAATACAAAAATAAATGGTGATATACTTTTTAAACTTCAAATTTTTGGGTAGTTTTGTGGCTTGTAAAGGAAAATAGGTTAAAAGCAATAAGGAAGTAAGAAAATGTATTTGAGCAAAGAATTTAAAGAAGAGATTTTCGCTAAACATAGCTACACAAAATCAACAACTGATACAGGATCTGTTGAGTCACAAGTGGCATTGTTTACCAATAGAATTAATCACCTTAATCAACATTTACAAAGTAACCACAAAGATTTTTCTACAAGATTAGGTCTTTTGAAGTTGGTTGGTAAAAGAAGAAGATTGTTAGATTATCTTCATCAAAGAGATATCACTAGATACAGAGCGTTAATCGCTGAGTTAGGAATCAGAAAATAATTTTTGTCTGAGAAAATTTACAAGGGGGGATTCTGCAAAGAGTTCCCTCTTTGTTTCTACTCTACTCTAATTACCTGTATTGAATTAAAAAGTATCCACGCAATTTCATAGAAATTATGCTAAACGTTATTACTAAGTCATTGACCTTGAGCGATGGCCGAATCATTACCATTGAAACCGGTAAACTTGCCAAGCAAGCCAATGGTGCAGTGGTTGTTAAATGTGGCGATACCATGTTGCTTGCAACAGTAGTATCAAACAAAGACGCAAAAGAAGATATCGACTTCTTACCTTTATCAGTTGATTACCAAGAAAAATTTGCTGCTGCTGGTCGTATCCCTGGTGGATTTTTAAGAAGAGAAGGTAGATTATCTGATTATGAAGTATTAGTAAGTCGTTTGGTGGATAGAGCAATTCGTCCATTATTTCCAGATGATTACCATGCAGATACGCAGGTAATGATTCAATTAATTTCTAACGATAAAGATGTTTCTCCTGATGCATTGGCTGCTTTAGCGGCGTCTGCAGCTATTTCGGTATCTGACATCCCTTTCAATGGTCCTATCTCTGAAGTAAGAGTAGGTAAAATTGATGGTAAATTAGTAATCAATCCTTCTTTAACAGATTTAGCGAAATCTTCTTTAGATATGATTATTGCTGCTACGGCAGAAAATATCATGATGGTAGAAGGTGAAATGGATGAAATCTCTGAAGCTGAAATGTTAGAAGCGATTCAGTTTGCACACGATGCCATCAAACTTCAATGTGCTATCCAAGTTGAATTGGCCAATGAAGTTGGTGCCAATACAAAACGTACTTATTGTCATGAGAAAAATGACGAAGCGTTAAGAACAAAAATTCAAGACTTATTATATGATAAAGTATATGCTGTTGCCAAACAGTGTATCACTAACAAATCTTTAAGAGGTGAAGCTTTTAAAGCAATCATTACAGACTATATCAATGCGCTTCCTGAAGACCATACGGAAAATATTACTTTAGTAAAGAAATATTACCATGATGTAGAAAAATTAGCAGCAAGAAATTTAGTGTTAGATGATCGTATCCGTTTAGACGGTAGAAAATTAGACCAAATTCGTGCCATTTGGAGTGAAGTGAATTACTTACCTGGTGCTCATGGTTCTTCTATTTTTACAAGAGGTGAAACACAATCTTTAACTACCGTAACTTTAGGGACTAAGTTAGATGAGCAAATGATTGATAGCGCTACTTTTGAGGGCTATAACAAATTTATGCTGCATTATAACTTCCCTGGTTTTTCAACTGGTGAGGCTAAGCCTAACCGTGGTGTTGGCCGTAGAGAAGTTGGTCATGGTAATTTAGCCATGAGGGCTTTGAAAAAAGTATTGCCAGCAGCTGAAAATAATCCTTATACCATTAGAATTGTGTCAGATATTTTAGAATCAAATGGTTCTTCTTCTATGGCCACTGTTTGTGCGGGTACTTTGGCTTTGATGGATGCAGGTATCGCTATTAAAGCACCTGTTTCTGGTATTGCCATGGGATTAATTACGGATACTAAAACTGGTAAATACGCTGTATTGTCTGATATTTTAGGTGATGAAGATCATTTAGGAGATATGGACTTTAAAGTAACCGGTACTACGGCTGGTATCACTGCTTGTCAGATGGATATTAAAGTAGATGGCCTATCTCACCAAGTGCTTTCTGAAGCATTAGAACAAGCTAAAAACGGTAGATTACATATTCTTGCTGAAATGGCAAAAACTATTGCTGCACCAAATGTTGATTTAAAACCTCATGCTCCTCGTTCAGTAGTAATTAAAATTGAAAGAGAAATGATTGGCGCGGTAATCGGGCCAGGTGGTAAAATTATTCAAGACATTCAAAAAACTTCTGGCGCTACTGTTGTTATCGAAGAAGTGAACAATATGGGTGTTGTGAGCATTTTCGCTACCACTAAAGAATCAATGGATATCGCTGTACAACGTATCAAAGATATCGTGATGGTTCCTGAAATTGGAGAAGTATATGAAGGTAAAGTAAAAGCAATTCAGCCTTTTGGGGCATTTGTTGAATTCTTGCCAGGAAAAGATGGCCTGCTTCATATCTCTGAAATCAAATGGGAACGTTTAGATACCATGGAAGGTGTGCTTGAAATTGGCGAAACGGTTAAAGTTCAATTGGTTGAAGTAGATAAGAAAACCGGAAAATTCAGATTGTCTAGAAAGGTGTTGTTACCAAAACCTGAGACAGTAGAAAAATAATTCATCATTTTAAACCTACTGGTAAATAAATGAGACAGTTAAAAATTAGTAAACAGATTACCAATAGAGAGAGTCAATCTCTTGACAAGTATCTGCAAGAAATAGGCAAGGTAGATCTATTGACTCCTGACGAGGAGGTAGATTTAGCGAAAAGGATTAGAGAGGGTGATCAATTGGCCCTTGAAAAATTAACCAAAGCCAACTTGCGTTTTGTGGTATCTGTAGCAAAACAATATCAAAATCAAGGGCTTTCTTTAGGGGATTTGATTAATGAGGGGAATTTGGGTTTGATCAAAGCAGCACAACGTTTTGATGAAACACGTGGGTTTAAGTTTATCTCTTATGCTGTTTGGTGGATTCGCCAATCTATTTTGCAAGCCTTGGCCGAACAATCTAGAATTGTAAGGTTACCATTGAATAGGGTAGGTTCTTTGAATAAAATTTCTAAAACCTTTTCGGAATTAGAACAAAAATTTGAACGCGAACCATCACCTGATGAATTGGCAGAAGTATTAGATGTGTCGACCTCGGAAGTGGTAGATACCTTGAAAATTTCTGGCCGTCATGTATCTATGGATGCTCCTTTTGTTCAAGGGGAAGAAAATAGCTTGTTGGATGTACTTGAAAATGATAGCGAAGACAAGCCTGACTCAGGCTTGATCAATGATTCATTAAGAAGGGAAGTGCAAAGAGCATTGTCAACTTTAACACAACGTGAAGCAGATGTCATCACTTTATACTTCGGTTTAAATGGCGAACATTCTATGACACTCGAAGAAATTGGAGAGAAATTTAGCTTAACTCGCGAACGTGTTCGTCAAATTAAAGAAAAAGCAATTCGTCGTTTAAGACATACTTCTAGAAGTAAAGCTTTGAAAGTGTATTTAGGGTAATTTTATCCTTTGCTACCATAAAAAAAGAGTCTCGAAACATTGTTTCGAGACTCTTTTTTTATGGTATAGCAAAGGGAAAACGCATTTAAATGGTGGTTTTATTTGAATGAATAGAAGGTAGAAAGAGGCATAATCAGCGTTTATCCGCATAATATGCTCCATCGGTGTTCAATTTTCATTTATGCTTTAAAAGATTAAATAAATGGCACGCAGATCATACGTATTTAGTGGATTTTCAGTGATATATAACACTATGTTTTCAATGTATTCAATTATTTAAATGCGTTTGCCCTGTTGTTTTGTAGCATTTTAAGCCATATATTGC
>JBEAZU010000413.1:0-4463 GCA_041169945.1 Bacteroidota bacterium | reverse complement strand
TTTGATAAAAAATAGACTTTTTATCATGTTTTTTACTTGATAAAAATCATTTTTAAGCCATTATTTCCGAATTATATTTGTTGGAAATATTATTGATAGCACCTCAATAATGCTAACCCTTTGGGTATTGTAATTACTATTTTATTGATTTAAACATAAGCCTATATGAATTTTAACAATTATACCATTAAGGCACAAGAAGCCATTCAGAAAGCCTCTGAAATTGCAACGGCCAATACGCAGCAAGCTGTAGAAACGGGACATTTATTGAAAGCCATCGTTTTGGTGGATGAAAATGTGTTGGTGTATCTATCTAAAAAAATGAGCATCAATACCGTTGTATTAAATGCAAAATTAGATGAATTGATCAATGCTTATCCCAAAGTTTCGGGACAAGGGCCTTATTTGTCAAACGATAGTGCCAAGGCTTTGCAAAATGCCACCAATTTTTTAAAAGAATTTAAGGATGAATTTGTAAGCATTGAATTGATGCTTTTAGGCTTATTGTCGACCAATGATAAAGTGTCGTCCTTAATGAAGGATTTGGGTTTTGTTGAAAAGCACTTAAAATTAGCCATCAAAGAATTAAGAGGTGGAACGACGGTTTCTGACCAAGGTGCTGAAAATAAATACAATTCACTTAAAAAATATTCTAATGATTTAAATGAAATGGCTAAAGCGGGGAAAATTGATCCCGTGATTGGTCGTGATGAAGAAATTAGAAGAATTTTACAGATTTTATCCAGAAGAACTAAAAATAATCCGATTCTTTTAGGGGAACCTGGTGTGGGTAAAACCGCTATTGTGGAAGGTTTGGCGCAAAGAATTGTCGCTGGCGATGTGCCCGAAAATCTAAAAAGCAAAAGGGTAGTTTCTTTAGACATGGGCTTGCTTGTGGCTGGAGCTAAATACAAAGGAGAATTTGAAGAACGCTTAAAAGCAGTAATCAAAGAGGTGATAGATGCTGATGGGGAAGTGATTTTGTTCATCGATGAAATTCATACCCTTGTAGGTGCTGGTGGAGGCGAAGGGGCTATGGATGCGGCCAATTTATTGAAACCTGCTTTAGCAAGAGGGGAGTTGCACACGATTGGCGCTACCACTTTAAAAGAATACCAAAAATACATTGAAAAAGACAAAGCCTTAGAGCGACGTTTCCAATCGGTCGTGGTGGATGAACCTGATGTTCCGGATGCAATTTCTATCTTAAGAGGAATTAAAGATAAATATGAGTTGCATCATGGGGTAAGAATTAAGGATGAGGCGATTATTGCAGCGGTTGAGTTGTCAAATCGCTATATCACCGATCGTTTTTTACCTGACAAGGCCATTGATTTAATGGATGAAGCAGCCTCTAAATTGCGTATTGAAATTGATTCTTTGCCTGAAGAATTGGATGAAATTCAACGTCGAATTATGCAGCTAGAGATTGAAAGGGAAGCCATTAAGCGTGAAAACGACATTGAAAAACTCAATATCCTTTCCAAAGAAATCGCTGATTTAACGGGTCGTAGAAACGATTTAAAAGCGAAGTGGGAAAATGAAAAGGGGGTGATTACGGCTTTACAAAAGGAAAAAGAAAATATTGAAAACTATAAACTTGAAGCCGATCAAGCGGAAAGACAAGGCGATTATGGCAAGGTAGCCGAATTGCGTTATGGTAAAATTAAGGAGGCCGAAGAAAATTTAGAGAAATTAAAAAAACAAGTGGCATCCTTGCAAGGGGAAAATGCCATGTTAAAAGAGGAGGTGGTCGCCGACGATATTGCAGAAATTGTGGCCCGTTGGACAGGAATACCTGTTTCAAAAATGCTGCAAGGGGAAAGGGAAAAGTTACTTACTTTAGAAACGGAATTAGGGAAACGGGTGGCAGGACAAGAAGAGGCCATTCAAGCCATTTCAGATGCCGTGAGAAGGAGTAGGGCCGGTTTACAAGACCCTAAACGTCCAATAGGCTCTTTTATATTTTTAGGAACAACGGGGGTGGGAAAAACGGAATTGGCCAAAGCGCTTGCCGATTTCTTGTTCAATGATGAAAATGCCATGGTACGCATCGATATGTCGGAATACCAAGAAAGTCATTCGGTCAGCCGTTTGGTTGGAGCGCCTCCTGGCTATATCGGCTACGAAGAAGGGGGACAGTTAACGGAATCAGTGCGACGTAAACCTTATTCAGTAGTGTTGTTGGATGAAATTGAAAAAGCACATCCTGATGTGTTTAATATTTTGCTTCAAGTACTCGATGAGGGGCGTTTAACGGATAATAAAGGTAGGATTGCCAATTTTAAGAATACCATTATTATCATGACTTCCAATGCTGGTGCGCAAGTGATTCAAGAAAATTTTGAGGGTTTTGATAAAAAAGACATCTTCAAACAATTGGATATTATTGAAAAAACAAAAGTACAGGTAGTAGAGCATTTAAAACGCAATGTAAGACCTGAATTTTTGAATAGAATTGATGAGATCATCATGTTCCGTCCTTTAACCAGGGATCAAATACGTAAAATTGTTGATATTCAATTCAAAGCAATACAAAAACGGTTACTAGAAGCGGGCATTGTCATTGAAGCCAACAAAGAGGCGCTAGATTATATGGGTGAAAAAGGATATGATCCTGTTTTTGGAGCAAGACCATTGAAACGTGTCATGCAACAGTTGTTGTTGAATACTTTGTCTAAAGAAATCTTGGCCGGAAATGTTAAAAAAGAGGCCATTATCAATGTGAGTTTGGATGAGGAAGGTAAAATTGCTTTCGAAAATATCGAAGAAGTAATGATCTAAACGACTCTATTTATAAAAATTAAACCCTATTATTTCACTCAAACAGTGGCATAATAGGGTTTATGGTTTAAGTTAAAACCTTAAATGAAGTTAAACTTTAAATTGTACCAAGGTTGCGCCATACCCAAATTTGTCTTTTTGAGCATCTTGAAA
This sequence comes from Bacteroidota bacterium, assembly GCA_041169945.1. Taxonomy (GTDB): domain Bacteria; phylum Bacteroidota; class Bacteroidia; order Cytophagales; family UBA9547; genus CALPQG02. The sequence continues at coordinate 1,526 of JBEAZU010000413.1, read as the reverse complement.
ATATTTGATGTCGATATTTTTACTTAATTTTTTATGGATTTCATTTTTTAAGGTACCATTTCCTGTGCCATGTATAAATATGATGTCGTGCATGCCTACGGCCAAGGCGTTTTCAAGGTGTTTTTGAAAGGTCTCTAATTGTATGGTCATGATTTCGTGTGGGCTTAATTTCTGATGGTCTTTTACTAATTTTTCAATATGTAAATCAACTTCTCGTTCAAGTTTCATGTTATGAAAACCTTGTTTATCGCCTGTTTTGGTAGCAAATTTTTCAGTGATTTTTGTCGCATTCACATTTTCAGCATCCACCTGAATTAAATATGCTTCTTGATTTAAGATAGGGGCTTTTGCTTTGGATACGTGAAAAGTTGAGGCTTTTAATTTTGTTTTTCTGGTGAAACCTTCTTTTAATAGATGCCCACCCTCTAAATGGTACAACACTTGGATCACAAAAGTACCCCAATGTTCAAAATCGTCCATGTTATATGACTTTAATTGGGCTGCTTGTTTTGGTTTTAGCAAGTGAGCGCCTAATCCTTTGTAGGTACCGCTAACTTCTACCCCCACAGTACATAAAATGGTGTAATCGGTATTGTTGATAAAGTATTGTGTAAGCCTAGCATTGGGTCCTGCAAAGGCAAGATAGAGTCCTTCTGAAGCGAGTATTTGGGTGGGATTGGCATTGACTCTTTTATCCTCTTTTTCATCAAAAAGATGTTTTTCTTCTGAAGCGATGGCTACCAATTCGCGTTTAATCACGGGAATCCTAAACCCATCCTCAATTTCAACTTCAACCGTATGTTGATCAATTAATTTACGAATAACTCCTTCATCTTTGCTATGTAAAAAGCGTACTCTATCTCCAATATTCATAATGGTATTATTTTAAAAGCAAATTAGTGTTTTTTTGTCAAGACTTGTGAAATGATGGCGAACAGTTTCATAAGGTATCTTTAGTGTAGCCAATGGCCTTCAAATCCACCCCCGGTATTATATTCAAGCGTTGGTAGTGGAATACGAATATAATTGATTGTTTTCAAACAAGCATTGAAAAACCTCGACTTGGTTTTTATGTTACTTAAATTGATGTCAAATGCTATAAAATACCGTCTATAAGGGCTTAAGCCTAAAGCAATATTGTCGCTTTGTTCTGCTCGCAACATATTGCTCGCCCCAGTTCCTAAAGCGATATTTAACCATTTCGGAAAATGATTGCCTTGCTTTAAAAATTTGTGTACATCTACTGATAACCAGTAGGTTTGGCCATTGTAATCTTTTAACCAATAATTACTCCAATGGTCACCCAATAAGCCATGGTTAGGAGTTTGGGTAGGGAAGGAGGTATGGTGGTAAAGGAATTTTGGCCTTAGCCGAATTTCATCCCAAAGTAAATATTGCCCTATGACCAATCCTGAGCCAGCAATATTGGCCAGTTCATCTCCCCAAGAAGCACCATATTTGCTGGCAAATCCATCCAATAATTCTATAGGGGTTTGAATGATAGCACCTGAAAGTCCACCAATAAT
>JBEAZU010000412.1:0-5825 GCA_041169945.1 Bacteroidota bacterium | reverse complement strand
TCGTTGTGTTTACCATTTCGGATTATTGTTACGGTACAAATCTTTATCAATTGCCATAATCATTTTATCTACGTCAAAAGCCTGTTTAGTGAATGCTTCAATTTGCTGCGCATGCGCAACTGGATTACCAATAAGCGAAGCATAATCCACAAACATTACTTCAATATTGGGTTGCCTTTCTAACCATTTTTTAATTTTAGCCACTTGATCTGTTAATGTTTTACCCAACATTACGGGATAGCCATCTTTAGCAGATTTTCCAAGCATTTTTTGTTGAGACATCATTACTTCTGAAATATCTCTCTCCATAAAAATTATTTTGTATTCATTTTCAGGGGGTAAAAAGGGCAAAAGATGGGAAATAATTTTAATTGTTTTGCCATTAACGCCCTTAAGCCAATCAGCATTTTGGGCCATGCTTTTAACAGCTTCCAGTTCATAATACCCTTTGGGGTTGGCAATGTCGGCCTCCCTTTTTCCGTCAGACCAAACAGCTGCACCACCCATTTGTAGCATTTGCATCATGGCTGATGTGCCTGACCTTGGCAATCCACTTACTATGATATTGGGCATAATAATTTTTGTTGAAATAAAGTTGCTGTGCTCCAAAGCTTTGGCTGGTTCATTGACTTCCGTATAAAGCTTGATTAACCATTTATGGGCTTGAATAAGACCTGGAGACATGGTCAATGCAACATTAAAAGCATTGATGGCATGCATTTTTTCGCCCTCAAGGGCCAAAGCTTCTCCTAAATTGTAATGTGCACTTGGATGATGGTAAATAAATTCTATGGATTGCAAAAGGTGCTCAATAGCTAGTGGATAATTTTGTAATTTTAAATAACAATTACCTAGGCCATAATAAGCCATAGGATTTTCATTTTCAATCAATAAAGTATTCTCAAAAGCATCAATAGCTAAATCAATTTTATCTAAAATATAATACGTTTTTGCCAGCGCTAAACTTAGTGTCGGGTTTCCTTTTTGTGTATCATATAATTCATTAAAAACTTCACAGGCATCATTGTATCTTTTTTCACCGATTAGAATTTTACCTTCCAGGTAACCTAAAGTAGGAGGAAGTTTTTTGAATATACTTTTGTATACATCAATAATTTGTCGCGCCTCTTTATACTTTCCTAATTTGTCTAAGCACACCAACAGGTGTTTACCAAAACGCAAATCATTTTTACTCTCCTTGTACAATTTTGAAAGAATTTCATAAGCCTCTTGATTTCTATTGATGGATAAAAACGATTTCGCTTGGTTTAGTTGTGCTTCGATCACCGCTTGTGCCGCACCCTTATTTTTTTCTTCTCCTGGGTTTTGTATATAGCCAAGCTCAATCAATTGTTTCATGGCTGCCTGAGCTTCCCATGGATTCTCTTGCAAATCATCTGGATGCATCCCACATTCTCCGGCAACATTTTCCCAACTGTCAATAAAAGTAGGCGTTACCTTTTCTTTAAATGCGGTCACAATGGTTTTCCCATCCATATCTTTTCCAACAGGCAATCCAAAAAGAGTAAGAAGTGTAGGAGCAATATCAAGCAAGGTTGTACCAAACACTTTTTCTCCTTCTTTGATACCAGGACCGCTCATACAAAACACTCCAAATGGACGATGCTCAACTGTTGGTCCTCCATGATCTTTAGGGATATATGATGGCCTTAAATGGTCTGAATAAAATCCATGGTCAGACATGATAATCACCGTGGTATCTTCACCTGCAAGGTCAAGCAACCGCTGAAGCATCATGTCATGGAATTTGTAAATACCTGTTATGGCATATTGATAGTACTCATAAAGTTTTTCATCAATTTCCTCATTCATTTTAGGAGGATTATATTTCATGAAAATATGCGAAAAATGATCTATAGTATCAAAGTACACCGCTGTAAAATCCCATTCTTCGTTTTCCATCAACCATGTTGTTGCTGCCTGAATAGTAGCCGCTTCAGCAAGCATTTTTGCCAATTGATGTGGAAGTGGGTCTGTTTTTAAATCAATCTTATATAGATCAGGAATAAAAGGCAATAAATGATTTTCAGTTAACTCATGGGGATGAATTCTTAATTCTTCCATCTTTTGAGCAAGCCTCTCAGGGTAAACTGTTCCAGGATACATCGGCCAGGGGTCATCTAAACCAGCTTCAGAAATTTGGTATAAATTTGAAACCATTGTTCCAAGAATAGGTTCTGCTGGGTTACTTGGCCACCAGCCTACAATATTTGATTTGAGGTTATTTTGTGTAAGTATATTCCAGATTGCTTTTACTTTTCTCGTCGTGCTTCTCACAGGCCTAATTCCTCCAGTTTCATTGTTAGGTTCTACAAAACCCAACACACCATGTTTATGAGGCAACATTCCTGTGGCGATGGATGTCCATAAAATAGGGGAAGCGGGAGGTTCAAGTGTGGCGATATTCCCACGAACCCCTTTTGAAAGAAATTTTTCCAAAGTAGGAAGCGCTCCTTTTTGAATTAACTTATCGATAACAATCCAATCGGCTGCGTCCCATCCAATCAGCAATACTTTTTTTGTGCGTCGATTATCCATAAAAATTAGTGGTTATTACTGTTTGCGTCTTTTTTTGCTTTCTTTATTTCGGCTATTTTCTCTCTCCAGGCCATTAATCCAACAGCACCTAAAGCCAATAATCCAAGTGAGCCTCTTTCAGGCACAATTTCAAACGTTTCTTTTGGAACAGGTATTTTATTACGCATAGCAATATTTATTTAGGGGAAACAATACTTCATCATTTAAAATTATACTGGGTTCTACGATTTCATTACAAAATTAGTTATTTATTTCAAATACTTTCATTTTGTTTACAATATTTTATTATTTACATTTGTTTAGCTTTTATATACTTACTTTTTGTTTTGTAAGCAATAAAAAATAAACCATCACCTACTTTAAAGCATTCCTTTAAAATTTCACCTTACGAACCATTAAATACTAAAAAAATGGCACTTTACTACCAACATTTCATGAGTAAAAAAAATCTTGTGATACTTTCAGCTACTAAATCAATTTTTTTAACATTTTGTTTCACTTTATCCATTTACTACAACGGACTTTCTCAAACCACGATTTGGTCTGAAAATTTTGAAGGTTGCACCAACAATACTGCTGTTGAATCAGGGGGGTGTGGCTGGGCAATCTATAATGTTACTTCCAGTGCAAACAATTTTTTTGCAGTAACCAATAATGCCACTTACAGGATCAATGCAAATAAAAACTTAACTGTTTTCGGAGATCCGGCCGGAGCCGGCGCGGTATATTCTTATGACAAATGGGTAGTGGCCAACGAAGTAGCCTATTACGCAACCAAAGTAAATGCTACCAATTACACTACCTTAAAATTAAATTATCAATGGAAAGCCGTTGGTGACGGAACCTCTGCAGACCATGGAGCGATTTGTTATTCAAGCAATGGAACTACCTGGAATGACCTATCTCCTAACTTATACAATCAGTCTGGCAACCAAACGGTTACCAATTTTGATATCAGCACACTTGATTTGACACAATTTTACATTGGTGTCAGGTGGGTAAATGATGGCAATGCAGATGGAATGCCACCAATTATTGTAGACGACATGTCAATCACTGGAACAGTCGTATTGCCAATTCAACTCATTGGCTTCAATGCACATTGGCAACAAAATCAAATCAACCTTTCTTGGGAAACTGCGATGGAAAAAGACAACGAAAAATTCGAAATTGAAAGGAGTTTCAATGGATTGAATTTTAAAACCATAGGTACAGTCAAAGGAAATGAAAATAGCAATAAAATAAGCAAGTATTCATTTGCAGATTCAGACAGTAGTATTCTTTTCAAGCCATCCATTTACTACAGGTTAAAACAAATCGACTTCGATGGGAAAGTTGCCTATTCTACTATGATAGTAATAGAAACAAATGCCATTTCCAATGAAATTAATAACGTAAATATAATAATTGCTCCAAACCCAAAACCTAATGACACCTTTGCCGTAATTCGATTACGTAACTTTTCTCTTCTGGAAGTCGTTCAGGTAACAGTTGATGATATATGTGGCAAAAATTTAGTTGTCAATCATTTTCAAATAGATTCGAATGGGAATGGAACTTTTGAATTAACCGAAACATTGAGTACTGGAATACAAATACTTACAGTAAAATCCATCAAAGGAATTTTCACCAAAAAAATCATGGTAAATTAATTTTATAGTCAAATCAATTGAGTCAATTTAACCTTTAAAAAAGTAAAATCAATATCCAATTTAACTATTCATTATTTCAAAATTCAGGGCAAACGCATTAAAATAAATTGTTTTTTATAAGCGTCATCCCAAGCGTATCAACAAGAGATAAACCAAACTTTCATCACAAATTTGTGATTCATTGATACATCCACTTCTTGTTTAAGAAATGAAAGCTAAAATTTGCCGGGATGTAAAACCCTTCTCTTTTAGGAAGAAGACCTCAATCAGTGAATTGAGTATGGTATTGTTTTAATGTATTTGCCCTGTTTCAAAATTTAGAATGTTTAACAATTAAAATTTTAACAAAATGATTTTCACATTTCACCCAAATTCTTTCGTAAAAACGCTAAAAAAAGGCACACTGGCTGTACTACTTTTTGCTTTTTTAACGAGTAAAGCGCAAACGACCATTTGGTCCGAAAATTTTGAAGGTTGCACCAACAATGCGGCCATAGAATCTGGTGGATGCGGCTGGTCAACTTACGCCATCACCTCAAGTTCCCATAATTATTTTGCCGCAACCAACTCAGCGACGGATTCTTATAGAATCAATGCCAATAAAAATTTAACCGTTTTTGGAGATCCTGCAGGTGCTGCTGACGATTACCATTACGACAAATACCAATTCACCAATGAAATTGCCTATTATGCTACCAAAATAGATGCTAGAACCTATACTGCTTTAAAATTAAATTACAAATGGAAAGCTCTCGGAGATGGAACCAACGCGGATTACGGCGCAATCTGTTATTCTACCAATGGCACTACCTGGACTGACCTGTCTCCAAAACTATACAACCAATCCTCCACCCAAACGGTAGCCAACTTCTCCATTTCATCCCTGGATTTAACACAATTTTACATTGGTGTAAGGTGGGTAAATGACGATAATGTTGACGGAATGCCTCCAATCACAATCGACGACATGTCAATTACCGGAACGGTGGTTTTGCCAGTACAATTGATTGATTTTAAAGCAGTATTAAAAAATAAAACAGTGGATTTGGCATGGAAAACAACTTATGAGAAAGACAACAAATCGTTTTTAATTGAAAGGAGTTTTGATGGCAGCAATTTTGATAGTATTGGATTGGTAGGTGGCCATGGGAACAGCAATCAACTTACAAATTATTCTTTTAGTGAGTCTATTGGTGCGAATACTACCAGCAACTTGCTGTATTATCGTCTTAAACAAAAAGACAATGACGACAATTTCACCTATTCTGACATCTTTAGCGTGTTGAATACTACAAACCAAGAAACCATAGCAAAAAATTTTATCTTAATTGCTCCAAATCCAGTCACTAAAAATACTCCTACAGAAATTAGCTTAACTGGTTTTCTACCCATGGAATCAGTGGAGTTAATACTGGAAGACATTTTAGGTAAACGCGTTTTTTCTGTTACGAAAACCATTGACAAAGATGGGACATTAACTTTTTTACTCAACGCTGATTTTCCAACCGGTGAATACTTATTGGTTTATGGCAATTCATTCCTCGTAAAAAAATTAATCATTAAATAATTAAATATATAACCATTCCTCAATCTACCATTTTAAACTTTCAAAAT
>JBEAZU010000411.1:0-2557 GCA_041169945.1 Bacteroidota bacterium | reverse complement strand
GGTGAATTGGTAAAACGACTTCCGGATTCTGAACTCCCCAAGCTTGGCCCTGGAATGGATGATCCCTATAGTTCTCGCAACATGAATATGAGAGAAAAATACAATGAAAATCGTAGGGTCTTACGATTAGAAAAAGCCAGAAAAGAACGAGAAGAAAATCGTGTACTTCATTTGAATGAAGATTTTGATTCAGAGTAAATAACTGATTGATTTTCAAAAAGACTTAACCACAAAATAAGACAAATGTCAGCTTCAACTATTGCGATTAGCAAATGCAAGCAAAGCCTTGAGTATATTCCAAGTCCTTGTTTAAGATCAAAGAAATTAAAAGCCATGCGAAGAAACGTTGGCAAAATGGCGGTATTAATGTACCATGATTTTATGGCGTATTTAGGCTCACAAAAAAATGCGGGGTATTGGATGGTTTGGGATCAAGAATGTAAAGACGATTTTGCCATAGACAATGATTACACCTTGGCAGAAATCGATACCCATCTCCAGTACTTCTTTGATAAAGGCTTTTTCTCCAAAGAGATTTTTGAGCAGCACAAGGTCATTACAGGAGAAGAAATTCAGCAAGCATGGCTCTTGTGTGCTAAAAATAGAATGCGTTTCATAGAAGGCATCATTGAGCCGTACATGGTAGTGCCTTTTGAAAAAGAAATTGAAGAAAATCTGAAGAAATTTTCGAAGCTCAATAAAATGCTGAATGTAAAAATTGAAGAATCTACTAATTCAAAAGAACCTTCAATCGAGACATCCATTTCGGTTAACCTTGATAAAACAAGTTTGGTTAACCCTGATATGAAAGAAGATTTAAGTTTGAATGCAAAAAACAACAAAAACGGGGGACGTATACGGGGGAGTGTTACCTCTAATGACAAATTACAGCAAAGCGAAGCGTTAAGCAGAAGCGAAGCATTAAGCAGAAGCAAAAAAGAAAATAGTATTCATCCTACGGATGTAGATAGCACTTGTAATGATTTTTCCTCTCCTGATACAATTTTAAATTCTTTTACTTCAGCATCATTGATGAATGGATTTGAATCAGAATTGAAAAAAGAAACAAATCAACATGCTTCTGACACAAAAACAAGCCCGCCGAAGCCCGATTCGGGTGATTTTGGGGCCGATTCGTCCAAAGAAAAGAAGTTGCCTCATCCTGCCCGTGACGGCATGATTGCCATTTGGGAAAAAGGAAATAACATGATTTATGTGCAGGATAAAATGAATAATATGGCCATTCCGCCACTTATTCGAAAACTGGAAGCTCTCGTGATCCAAGAAGGAAACAATGCCACAGAGGCGGCTATTGTTCAAAAATACGCATGGTTGTGGGATAACAAGGGGCTGTTAAGTGAGTTTTTACAGAAACAATTCCGAACCTTCTTTGGCATCGAAAAGTATTTCCATGACATCGTTGGAGACATTTGGGATCATGACAAAAAGGTGATACAAAAACACATTAACCCTCCATCGGTACGCCAACCAGCCTATATGAGATTGATTTCTGAAATGATTTAGCAGGTGCATTCCCCTCATATTTCTCCATTCTAACATTTATCCTCCACTAATGAAAAATAATATTCAGCCGATTGCTGAAAACTTACCTCCACAAGACCTCCGTATGGAAGAGGTTGTTTTAGGGGCAATGCTTATTGATGAACATTGCTTGATTGAAGTCATTGGCTTAATCCATAGCAAGGAGTTGTTTTACAAAATAGAACACCAGGATATTTTTGAAGCCATCTTAAAGTTGTTCAATGCAGGCAGAAATGTGGATATACTTACCGTTGTAAGAGAACTAAAACAGTTGGGTAAAAATGTGCCCATCACCTACGTTAACGAGCTTACCAGTAAGATTCATGCGGCTTCAAATATTGTTCAGCATATTTATATTTTGAAAGAATTATGGGTAAGACGGGTATTGATTCCTCAAGGACAATTTTTGATGAATTGCAGTTGGGATTTAAGTAAAGATGTGTTTGATTCTTTGGGCAAAATTCAAAATGTACTGATTCGAACCAATGATTTTCTATCCATTAAAAAAGGAAGCTCAATTCAAGAAATTACCAATGACATTTTAAGTACTGATTTTAGCCAGGGTATACATTTTGTGCCCACGGGATTTATTGGCTGTGACACCGTGCTTGGTGGTGGGTTCGGGAATGGAGAATTGATTATTGTTGCTGCTCGTCCTGGTATGGGAAAAACGACGTTGGTGCTCAAAATACTCAGAAATGCTACGGTGATGTTTGCCAAAAAAGTAGTCTTATTTTCATTAGAAATGAGCAAAATAAAACTAGGTTTAAAATTGCTGTCTATGGAAACAGGCATTAGTGTAAACCGTTTGAAACGTAAAATATTTTATGACGGCGAACTTGACAAGGTACAACTGGCGACCAATGTTATTGCCGGTATGCACTTTCAGATTGATGATGACCCTGCACTCAATATTTCAACGTTAAGGGCCAAGGCGATTAACCTTAAAGCCAAACAAGGCATTGATTTACTTGCGGTAGATTATTTGCAACTCATGGAGGGAGAAAACAAAAAT
>JBEAZU010000410.1:0-4652 GCA_041169945.1 Bacteroidota bacterium | reverse complement strand
TGAAGGTCATTTTCACGCCAAGGTCTTCAATGATTTCAGGTACACGACCAACCATTTGGTCTTTAATGATGTAATGAGGATACAACATATAATCTTTGTCATCTTTGGTCAACACCAAAATATGGGCTTTCACGGCGATATCGCCTGCCGCCATGGCCACGTCTTCTACATGGTCAACTTGTTCTACTTTCTTTAAAATCGCATAATAATCATTGATTAAAAAGGTGTCCCCAACCGCTACCACATGGGTATCTACTTTGCTCCAATTGCGTTCTTTTTCGGCATCAGGCACAGAAGCAATATGGGTATATAAATCGCTCGTAAGGCCTCTTTTAATATCAGGCGATGCCAAAAATCCCATCTGTGGATTTACCTGTGTACGAGGGAATAATGAAAAGGTAGCGCCATCAGGTTTTTTGTATTCTATTTCATAGAACGTATTTTCGGGCATGGTACGAATGGTGTCTCCTGCTTTGAAATAGACTTTATCGTGAAGCTTAATTTCTTTTCTTGCAATGACTTTAAAAGGATCTGTACCCGACAAGCGAACCGCTTCTTTGTCGATATAGCCAGGATAGCCTTCCGCTTCAATTCGAGGACCACGGTAAGTCAATGTATAATCTTGCATTTGCTGTGGCGTATTTCTAAAGATCAACAAGTTTTCTTTGTTCATATCTTCCGAAAAATCTTTGGAATACACCAAGCCTGATACATTCAAAGATACGATTTTAGAATAACCAGCAGAATATAAAATACCGAGCAACATCATCCCAATCCCAATATGGGCAACCGCACCGCCAGCCAATTTTATATTTTTAGACAAAAAACCTTTTAGAATGGTAAGGTTACACACCACCGTAAATACAGAAGTGGTGAGTAAAGTCATGTATCGCATGTCTTGTACTTTGGTAAATACAATCAAGCCAAGCGACACAATTAGGGTAATGATAAAAGGAATATACAGTACCTCCGACAATTTTTCTTTGTCAATTTTTTTCCAAAAGAAAAACTGACCAATACCAGAGAAAATTGCCACGAAAGCCATGAACCACAATTGCCAATTGCTATAAAAAACAGCCTGATCAGCCGGAGGCGCCAAGGTTGATTTAATAGAAAACAAGCCAAGAAAAGCATTGTATACCGGAATAGAAGTGGTCGCAATAATTTGAAAGGCCGCCAAACAAAGCGTTAAGGCACCAATAAAAATCCAAAATTCACGCGAATACACCGATTCTTCTTTCTCTGTGGTAGGCAACTCTTTCCATCGCCAAGCCATCAACACAATGGCAATAAGCACAAAAGCCATCATGTACAAAAACAGCTGGCCTGACAAGCCTAAGTCTGTAAATGAATGCACGGAAGCATTTCCTAAAATGCCACTTCGGGTTAAGAAGGTAGAATATAAAATCAACAAGAAACTGGCAATGGTTAATACAATGGTTGTTTTAAGCGCCGTTTCATTGTTTTTGAAAATCAACATGGTATGCAATGCAGCCACCAACACCAACCAAGGAACATACACTGCATTTTCAACAGGATCCCAGTTCCAATAGCCCCCAAAATTAAGTGTTTCATAAGCCCAATAGCCACCCATCAATATCCCTAAACCCAATACCAAAGCCGAAAACAAAGCCCAAGGCAAAGCGGGACGAATCCATTCTTTGTATTTTTTTAACCATAATCCAGCAATACAAAAAGAGAATGGGATTAAAGTAGTCGCAAAGCCTAAAAACAAAGTGGGAGGATGAATCACCATCCAATAGTTTTGTAACAAAGGATTGAGTCCTGTGCCGTCTTCGGGTACGTAATCGGGTTTCATTTTAAAGATTGGTGCATCAACCATAAAATCGCGCAACATGATAAAAGGAGAACTGCCGAGTTTGTAATCGTACAGCACCACCCCCAAAATCATAGAAGCCAAAAAAGCTTGCACCAAGGCAAATATAGTCATAACGGGTGCTTCCCAGGCTTTATTGGTACGAATCAAAATGCCTCCCAAAATCACATGCCAGAATATCCATAATAAAAAACTTCCTTCTTGTCCTTCCCAAAAACAGGAAATCATAAAATGGGTAGGCAGGTTTTTAGAGGCATGTTCCCATGCATAATGAAATTCAAAATAATTTTTATAGATGATGGTAAACAAACTTAGCACAATACCCATCACCGCAATACCGTGTATGGCAAAAGCGATACGGGCAAAGGTTAACCAAGAATTATCTTTTTGAAGGGAATCTTTTTGCGCTTGGGTTGCATTGTAATAGGCAAGGGCAGCTACAATAGAAGTAATGAATGAAATGATAACAGAAAGATGACCAATATCACCAATGTATTGACGGAGCATTTGAAGCGATTTTAATGAAGGCTTAAAGTTAGTTGTAATTCAGTGGAAATAAAACAATATATTGATTTTTGAATAATTTGTACTAGGCTGTTTTTAAAAATTGCTAAAAATACCGCAGCACAAATTATTCAAATCAAAAAAATTAGTTTCTGGCAGCAAACAACAGTGAAATATCTTTGTAAGCTTTATTGTATTTTCTGGCCAATGCCAAATTGGTTAAGGTGCCTTTGTAAGCATATACCCCATTCATAAGCCATTGTTTTGAAAAAAGCATTTCTTCTACCCCACCATATTTTGACATTTGTAAAAGCATAGGGGTTAAAATATTGCTAAATGCCATGGTGGCGGTGCGGGCTACCCTAGAAGCCATATTGGGCACACAATAATGAATGACGCCGTATTTGGTATAAATAGGTTTTTTGTGGGTTGAAATTTGGGAAGTAGCAAAATTGCCCCCTTGGTCAATGCTCACGTCAATAATCACCGAGCTAGGTTTCATCGAGGCCACCATTTCTTCAGACACGACACATTCACATTTTCCATCTTCAGATCGCAAAGCCCCAATCACCACATCCGCCTCTTTTAAGGCTTCTGATAAAATATTGGTATCAATCACTGAAGTGTAAATCTGATGGTTGATGCTTAATTTTAAACGACGTAATTTATAAATATGGTTATCGAACACTTTCACTTCTGCCCCTAAGCCTATAGCAGAACGTGTGGCGTATTCGGCCACGGTTCCTGCACCAATAATCACCACTTTGGTTGGTGGCACCCCGGTGATTCCTCCCAAAATAATGCCTCTACCGTTGTTCACGCTGTTCAAATATTCGCCAGCAATTAACATGACCGTGCTGCCACAAATTTCACTCATTGCCCTCACCACAGGACGGGTGCCTGCTTTGTCTTCGATAAATTCAAAAGCCAAGGCATTTACTTTCAACTTGGCAATGGCATCTAAATATTCGCCTGTAAGCTTAGCCATTTGAAGTGCCGACATCAAGGTTTTGCCGGGTTTCATAAAATTCAATTCCTCTAAAGTTGGTGGGTCAACTTTTAAAATAATATCTGCTTCATACACCTCAGAGGCGCTATAAACTATTTTCGCACCTGCATCGCTGTATTCTCTATCTGTATATTTGGCTCCCCCACCAGCGCCCGTCTCTACAATTACTTCATTGCCATTGTTCACCAAAATAGCCACTGATTCAGGCGTTAAACATACACGACTTTCAGTAGGATCCATCTCTTTGGGAATCCCAATATACAAAGCATGCTTGTTCTTCTTTACTTTTGCCAATGCTTCTTGTGGGTAAAGGGCATGTTCTTTGAGCAATGTCTTGAATCCAGATTTCATCTTATATAGTGTTGAGTTGTGAGTGTTGGGTGTTGACTAATCACCTAAACTCATCTTTATAGTGTTGAGTTGTGAGTGTTGGGTGTTGAATAATGAGTACTTACTACTAAACCCTCAACACCCAACACTCATCACTTCAATAACACCCAACACTCATCACTTCAATAATGCGTTGGGCATTATCATCTCCTAAAGATAGCTTTATTTCAAGATATTTTGATGGAATTAAGCTTTGAATTTTTGAGGGCCATTCAATTAAACATAAATTACCTGAATCAAGGTATTCTTCTGCCCCAATATCATAGGCTTCTTCTTCAGATTTGATTCTGTAAAAGTCAAAATGATAAATCCTTTGTGCCGTCTTGCAGACATACTCATTCACAATGGCATAGGTAGGACTTGAGACTTCCTCCTCAACACCTAACTGGGCACAAATCACTTTTATAAGCGTGGTTTTACCAAGGCCCATGTCTCCATGAAACAACCAAATATCAAACCCCTTGCCTAGCGCAATCAGCCAATCAGCAATAGCAGGAAGTTCCGTAAGTGAAGAAAATGTTTTTTGTTGCATATTTTTTTATTGGTACAGGGTACAGAGTACTGGGTACTGGGTACTGGGTACGGGGTACAAAATATTGTTGTGTTTATTTCCAACCCTTTACCCTACTACTTAACATTTTTTTTGCATTATTCACAAGTTACAATCAGTACAAGGTACTCTATACTCAATACTCTGTACCCTGTACTCAATACCCTTTACCCTACTACTTAACATTTTTTTTGCATTAGTCACAAGTTACAATCAGTACAAGGTACTCTATACTCAATACTCTGTACTCAATACCCTTTACCCTACTACTTAACACTTTTTTTTGCATTAGTCACAAGTTACAATCAGTACAAGGTACTCTATACTCAATACCCTGTACTCAATACCCTTTACCCTACTAC
>JBEAZU010000409.1:0-9953 GCA_041169945.1 Bacteroidota bacterium | reverse complement strand
CTCACCTTTCCTCACTGGTCGTCCTTTTATTGCTTACCTGTTTTACCACAAGCGCGAACGCTCAGTGTAGTATAACAGCCAATCTTGTTTCCAACGGCAATTTTGAAAGTGGTAACACTGGTTTTTCCAGTAGTTATGCTTACAGTAGTGGTAATTTGGTTGCTGAAGGGAAATATGATGTTTTGACCAATCCACGTACAGATCATGCTAGTTTTGCTACTTGTACCGACCATACGTCTGGGACAGGTAAAATGATGGTATTAAATGCCGCCACTACGGCTGGCGTATCTGTTTGGTGTCAAACGGTGAGTGTATCGGCAAATTCAGCCTATACTTTTTCCACATGGATTGCTTCTGTGGTAGGTTCTAATCCTGCTGTTTTACAGTTTTCCATCAATGGGGTGAATTTAGGGACACCATTTACCGCCTCTACCAGCACTTGTAATTGGCAACAGTTTTGTGAAACCTGGAACTCTGGCGCGAGTACTTCTGCCAATATTTGTATTGTAAATCAAAATACGGCCGCTGGAGGAAATGATTTTGCCCTCGATGATATTCAGATGGGATTGACCGCGGTATTATTTGTTAGTATTCACCATTTTACGGCTTCCAATTTTGATCAGGGTAAACATCTGCAATGGTCTGCTAGTATTGATAATGAACACGATTATTTTGCCATTGAAAAATCAGAAGATTTGGTGCAGTGGAGAGAAATTGCTAAGGTATATGGCAAAGGAGCCTATGCCGACATGGCCGATTATGAGTATTTTGATTTGCATAAAAAATCAAGTTCAGCCATGTATTATCGTTTGCGAAATGTGTCTAAAAATGGGGAAGAAACCTATTCTACGGTGAAGTCAATCACGGCAGTGAAATCTGAAATTAGTATTTGTCCAAACCCTACGTATGACAAATGCTATATTTTAGGAGCGAAGGATATCAAAGTCATAGAGGTGTACAATTCTCTTGAAGTGGAACAAAAAAGAATCGTTTTTTCAGAACATCCTGATCCTATTGAAATTGACTTTAGTGACTTAAAAGCAGGTATCTATTTTATCAAAATATATGAAAACGAAAACGAGCAGCACATTATTCGGCTTATCAAACGCTAGAAAGAAGAGGTATTGACAATTATTTTATTTATCAAATAACAAAGCCCTATCATTGTATATAATGATAGGGCTTTGCAATTTTAATGAAAAGAGCCTTACTAAATGATTTTGTAATTCCGGTATTCTCCAAATCGATAGCCTGTATTTTTTTCTATCAAGTTGCTTAGTTTTTCTTTAAAAGTTTGAGGTTTTTTGAGTGCAGGATTATAGTTAAATTCCCAATTCATTCTTTTTAACCTATTGCTTAATACGTTGGGATGTGTACCTTTAAATTTAGCCAAAGATTCTAAAAGATTGTAGTCGTGTTCGTCGGCATCACTAATTTTTTCGGCCATCCATTGGTCGTCATGCCATAAACGGTGAAAGCTTTTGCTTTTTAATTGTTGCGCCCTTGGATCTCTCACCCAGCCGTAGTGGTAAATTTCAGCGTCAATCAATTTTACTTTTAATTTTTTATTGTCAATTCTAAATCCTTGTGCATCACGGTAGGAGCTTACCCCAATGTGATTTCTTACCACCCTAATTTCTCTTCTATACCATTTTCTACTATCGCCAATATAGTCGTAAGAGCCATAAAAATGTTTGTATTTAAACAATAAACCCTCTACTTCTGGTTTTAATAGGTTTTCTTGCATGGCATTTTTAACGGTATTCAAATAGTCTTCATGCAAAACTTCATCTCCTTGAATATAGAAACCCCAATCTCCTGTAATATGCTGTAAGGCAATGTCTGTTTGTTGGGCTAATATTTTGCCACCTTCTCTTAAATTATCATCCCAAATGGTTTCAATAATTTTAATTTTGGGTTCGTTCAAAGCCAGGATGGTATCTTTCGTTTCATCTTCAGAATTTCCAATCACCACCACCATTTCATCACAAATAGGCAATATGGATTGAATTGCTTCTATAAATGGATAATCTAATTTTAGTCCGTTTCGGATAAAGGTAAAACCACTAATTTTCATGTTTGAAATTTGATGTTTAGTATTTAGCGTTTAATATTAATTGTTCGAATTATGCAGAACAATAATCTCTCAACGCTGCACTTTTGTTATTGTAGTTTTTTATTATTGTGATGACGCGTCTTGTCTCTTTGTGTTTTTTTTGCAAGGTTTTTTTGAAGCGCCTCGCTCAAGTTGATGCCTGTTTGGTTAGCCAAGCAAACCACTACAAAAAGTATATCTGCTAACTCTGTTCCAAGGTCTTTGTCTAAGTCACTTTCTTTAAATGATTGTTCTCCATATTTTCGGGCAATAATTCTTGCCACTTCACCTACTTCTTCTGTTAAAATTGCCATATTGGTGAGTTCATTGAAATAACGAACGCCATTTTCTTTAATCCAATTGTCAACCGTTTGTTGGAGGTGATCGATGGTCATCTGCAGAATGTTTTAAATTTTGTTTTTACTATCTAATACAATGGTGACAGGGCCATCATTACAAAGTGATACTTGCATATTGGCTCCAAAACTACCTGATTGTACCTCTTTTCCTATTTCGGCACTTAATAAATGAAGGAAATTTTCATACAACGGAATGGCTATATCAGGCATTGCTGCGTTGGTAAATGAAGGTCTGTTTCCTTTTTTTGTACTGGCTAGCAAAGTAAATTGGCTTACCACCAAAATACTTCCTTCGACATCAGCAAGTGATAAATTCATCTTACCTTCATGATCACTAAATATTCTCATTTTGGTGATTTTATTGATTAACCAAACAAGGTCATCATTGTCATCCTCATGTCCAATTCCCAATAAAATTAACAAGCCTTTACCAATTGATGATTTTATTTTATAGTCTATAGACACACTTGCTTCTGAAACCCTCTGAATAACTGCAATCATCTATTATATTGATATTTACTAAGCCTATTTGGGTTCTTTCCCCGAAATTGAACGCTATTCCTAACGCAAATTTAAATTGATATATGATAGTTATTAGTTTTTAGTCATCAGTTCAATACTCTGTACTCTGTACTTTGTACTCTGTACTTTGTACTTTGTACTTTGTACTCTGTACTTTGTACTTTGTACTTTGTACTTTGTACTCTGTACTTTGTACTTTGTACTCTGTACTTTGTACTTTGTACTCTGTACTTTGTACTCTGTACTTTGTACTTTGTACTCTGTAATTAATCTTCAAAAAAAAAAGGAACCCTATTAAGATTCCTTTTTCCTCAAACAACAAACAAAATTGCTTCACAATGTTTACTCGCACATAACCATTGCAAAGAATAATTCAAAAGTAATACCTGAATTTGAATTAAAATATGACCAAAATCAGGTTTATTCGGAGTCGTCGATTATTTTTTACTTGCACTGAATAATTTTTGTTTTTCTTCTTTGGTTAAACTTTCATAACCTGAAACCGATATTTTATCTAAAATTTTATCTATCTCTGCTTGGCTAGGAGAGTTGGAGGTTTCTTTTGGACGATGGTAAGTAACCCTCATTTTGGGTTTAGGTTTAAATATGCCTGTCACAAAACCAATCACCGCATGTATAGGCTTTCCCCAATCGGTCCCATTTTGAAGTTGTTTGATAAACAAATAGCCCACCAAAGCGCCACCCAAATGGGCTATATTGCCCCCAGGATTGTCACCAATGGTTTGCGCATAAGATAAGATGACGTAAAATGCGGCGATGTATTTAATGCGTACAGGCCCTATGATGATCAAATACAATTGATAGTCAGGCGATAAAGTAGCGGCACCCACCACAATGGCAAATACTGCTGCGGAGGCACCCAATAATATACTTTCATGTACATGGGCATTAAAAATTGGAAGCACATTGTATAACAACACATACACTAATCCTCCACCAATGGCCCCCCAAATATACAAACTGGTCACTCTTCTGCTGCCTAACAAATCACCAATGATATTTCCAAAAGTATATAAAAACATCATATTAAATAATATATGGAATAAACCTTCATGCAGAAAAGCGTAAGTAATTAATGTCCATGGTTTGATGAGGAGTTCTAACCAAAAAGCAGGTAAAGCCACAAAAGAAAGTATGACATCGTAAACCCTGGCTAAGCCGGTCATTTTTAATAAAACGCCAGGGATTAATAGGGCTAAAAATACCACTACATTGATAACTATCAATTGGCTTACGGCATTGCCTGATTTAAAAAAATGGTTTTTAATATCGTCAATAATAGAGCTCATGGACTTTGTCTAAATTTTATATTTTAAGGAATGATTTATGAGGCTAGTAGAAATTTTGTCGGTCTTTTCGCCACATCATAATCATGATAAAAGCAAATAACATTCCCCCCAAATGGGCGACATGCGCCACATTATCCCCTGCGCTAGGTTTTAGCGTAGAGTAAATTTCGTATAAGCCATAGGCGCTGACCAAATACTTAGCTTTAATAGGGAAAGGGATAAATAAAAGCATCATTTCTGTGTTTGGAAACAACATACCAAAGGCCATCAAAATGCCAAAAACGGCGCCTGAAGCCCCCACCATTCTTGATTTTTCAACATTTGCCTCATACACTTGGTCGAGTACCTCCATGCTTTTCGCAATATAGCTTTCTTCCGTTTCGTGTTGCGCATAATCGTTTTCAAAATCCAATAATTGGGTTTCAACTTCGGGTACATGCGTATGTACAAATGCGGCAAATTTATCAGCACTTGGGGCTGATTTATAGGCGCTAATATCTGTTCTTAATTGACTAGATTCATACAAATTGATGCTGGCATACGTCATACCAGCTCCTAAACCACAAACCATATAAAAGATCAGGAATTTTTTGGCTCCCCAAAACATTTCCAACATTGGTCCAAAGAAAAACAGGGTCAACATGTTTTTAAAGATATGGTTAAAATCGGCATGTAAAAACATATAGCTTATAAACTGATAAGGCCTAAAGTTTTCGGCAAATACATTGTATAAAGAAAAAGTTTCATTTAAATGTAAGGTTGCTGACAGAAAAAAAATGGCCACATTGGCGATGAGTAAATTGCGGACTATTGGCGTAATTTGAAACATAAGTTTTGTATCGTTTAGTAGTATTGGGCTTATTACCCCCAACCTTAAGTATTATTTAAATATTTGTGCCACTTTATCTAGTCCCCAAATGACCAGGGTAACTGCTCCAGAAGGGGTATAGCTTGGGTTTTTACAGGCAAATAATTGGTCTATTAAGGCATTCATTTCCGTTGATCCTAGTTTAGTGCCTTGTTTGATACAGGTTCTTTTGGCCAATGCTCGTGCTAAATTTTCTTTGTTGTTAATTTTAAGCTCGCTTTTGTTGCGTTTAAATTGTTCTATTAAGCTTTCAAACAAAGCCTTTTCATTGCCAGAACTTACATCGGCCGGCACACCGTTAATCACTATCGCATTATTGCTAAAGATATTGTATGAAAATCCTAAAGCCCGAACTTCTTCTTCTATTTCCATTAAAATGGCATAATCAACAGGACTTAATTCTAAGGTCTGTGGAAATAAAAATTGTTGCGAAGCAGCATGATGGCGTTCCATGTTGGATAAGAATTTTTCAAATAAAATTCTTTCATGGGCGGCTTGTTGGTCTATGATCATCATTCCTGATTTTACTTGGGTAATGATATAGCTATTGTGTAATTGAAAAGTGCTGCTCGTGGCATCAAAAAGCAAGTCTTTGTTCAACGTTACTGCTTCAGATGGCGTGCCAGTATTGGTATTCATGGCGCTTTCAAAAGTCATTGATGCTCTTGGTTGTGCGCTTTCTGAGGATTCATTTTCAAAGTGTGAAATCCTTCTATCAAAATTACTATCCTCGTCTCCTTGGTATAACTTTTCCCAATTTTTCATATTTGAATTGCTAGAAGGTTGGTAATTTCCGTTGAAGGAAGCCGAGCGATTGCTTTCCGTGCCAATATTCCTGAAAGGATCAAAGTTTACATTTAAGCCAAAATCTATAGAAGGTACAATGTTGTGGGTGCCCAACGCACGTTTGGTTGCGGCCAGCATGGTGCCATAAATAGAGCGTTCGTCCTCAAATTTAATTTCAGTTTTGGTAGGGTGTACGTTAATGTCAATTTTGGAGGGATCAATTTCCATAAAAATAACATAAAAAGGAAAACTATCGTCTTGCAGTAATCCTTTGTACGATTCCATGACCGCATGGTGTAGGTAATTGTGTTTGATAAATCGGTTATTGGTAAAAAAATATTGTTCACCACGTTTCTTTTTGGCATGCGCTGGTTTGCCTACATAGCCCCACACTTTCAGGTAGTTGGTTTCTTCTTCAATGGTAATGAGTTGTTCTTTGTAGGCATTGCCAAACAATGACACAATGCGTTGGCTAAGTTTACCTGCAGGCAAATGGTAAACTTCGCTATCGTTATGGTAAAAAGAGAATTGTATGGCTGGAAAAGCCAAGGCTATTCGCGTAAATTCTTCTATGATATGGGCAAGTTCAATTGGATTAGATTTTAAAAAATTTCTACGGGCAGGGATATTATAAAATAAATTTTTCACCGCCACAGAAGTCCCAGGCTCTGTAGCAATAGGACTTAGTTCTTTGGTTTCAGATCCTTCAATGCGAAGTAAAACCCCTAAATCATCGCCACGTTTTTGGGTTTTTAATTCTACTTGTGCTACTGCCGCAATAGAAGCCATGGCCTCACCCCTAAAACCCATGGTGCTGATCGCAAACAAATCATCTGTTTTGCTAATTTTAGAAGTGGCATGACGCTCAAAGCACATTCTAGCATCATTTTCAGACATACCCATGCCATCGTCAATGACTTGCAATAGTACTTTGCCGGCTTCTTTTACAATCAATTGTATCGATGTTGCCTGCGCATCAATGGCATTTTCCATCAATTCTTTTACCACAGAAGCTGGCCGCTGTACTACTTCACCAGCAGCAATTTGATTTGCAAGGGAATCGGGTAACAATCGGATAATATCGGCCACAACAATAGGATTTAAGTGATGTAAAAATAATCAAAAATTTGATATTCTAAGATGACTTAGTGCTATTCTTCAGGAATAGTGAGGATTATTTTTTATTGTTTTGAATTGAATTGAAAGACAAATAGTTAATGGCGTATTTCTTTTCTCGTGCTTAGCTTCAACTAAAAATAATACTTACAAAATCGTTGGTGTCCTACGTGTTTTAGCTTAGGATTTTGCTTTTTTATTCATAAAATAAACCCCTGAAAAATAAGCACTACCCCCGATAAGCACAATTTGTAATACCTGTATGGCATGTGCTAATCCTGCAAAGGAAGCCGCCATGTTTTCTGGTAAACCATACAACATCAAACCTTGCGTTACCATAAAATGAAAAGCACCCACACCTCCAGGTACAGGGGCAACCATACCCAAACTGCCTACAACAAATAAGGCAAGCGCTACATTTACACCCAAATGAGCAGTAGTTTTAAAAGCAAAAAACAGAAAATATACCGTACAAAAGTACATCGTCCATATCAATACCGTATGAAAAACAAAAGACCATTTGTTTTCCACATCCTTGATACTCGCAATGCCCTTCATTAAGCCAATGCGGAAAGAAAGGATGTTTTGAATAAACGCATTTTGTCGAATTTTTTCTCTTAACAAAAAACCAATCATGGCCATGCTTATCAATCCACCCAGCACCCAATAGCTATAATCATGTGTTGGTGTTTGGGGAGATTGCTTGGCAAACAATCCCATGATAAAGCCCCCTAATTTGTCAAACTCTATGATGATGGTAATAAAAACAATGACGATTAAGCAAAGCAAATCAATGATTCTTTCGGTTACAACAGTTCCAATGGCTGTTTCAATGGGCACCTGGTCTGATTTGTATAAAATGGCACAGCGCGATACTTCACCTGCCCTGGTTACGACCAAGTTGGCTAAATAACCCATCATCACGGCATAAAAATTTCTAAATAAGGACGGTTGATGTCCCAATGGTTGAAGCAATAGGTTCCAACGATAGGCCCTTGAGATATGCGAAATCAAAGCAGCCACAAAGCATAAACCAACCCAAAAAAAGTCAGCATTTTTTAATTCAATCAATAGCGTAGAAAGATCTTGTTTGTGGTAAACCCACCACAATAAACCTATGCCTACACTGAGTGATAAAATATACTTGATACCGTTTTTAAGGTGCTTCATAACTATCATTAATTTAGTTGAATCATTAAATGGTTATGATTCCAATCAAATTAGAGTAGTTGATTGTTTTCATCTGGAAATAATAACACCGGCTGGTGGGTTTTTGATTCTTCAGGTGTCATGCTTGCATACGCAATGATGATCACAATATCACCTGCTTGGCATTTGCGTGCTGCGGGTCCATTCATGCAAATGACACCAGACCCTCTTTGTCCTTTAATCACGTAAGTTTCAAGACGTTCGCCATTGTTGAGGTTCACTACTTGTACTTTTTGATTTTCGATGATTCCTGCTGCGTCCATCAATTGCTCATCAATGGTGATGCTTCCTACATAATGTAGTTCGGCCTGCGTAATTTTTACGCGATGTATTTTTGATTTTAAAACTTCAATAAACATTTGTTTCTATATTTTGCCCCAAACCAAGGCAAAGCTAAGCATTAAAAATAATATTATCGATAAGTCTGATGTCATCAATGTAACAAGCCACACAAATTGCTATTTTTTGCCCTGCTTGTATACTTGTTATTTCGGTTAAATTATTGGGATCAACTAGTTGATAATATTCTAATTGAATCCCCGATTCGGTAAATAATGGGGCAATTGCTGCGTAAATTTCAGGAATCTTTTTTTTATTTTTTACCAACGATTCTCCCAATTGTAATGATTTAAAAATAATGGGAGCAAGGGCTCTTTGGTTTTCGTTTAATCGGCTATTGCGAGATGACATGGCCAATCCATCTGCTTCTCTGATAATTTCACAACAATGTAAGGTCAATTGGAAACTTAAATCGTTGACGAGTGTTTTAATCACTGCAAATTGTTGTAAATCTTTTTGCCCAAAAAAAGCATGGTCGGGTTGTACGAGGTGGAATAATTTGGCAACTACAATGCCTACCCCATTAAAATGCCCTGGTCTGAATGCTCCTTCAAGGATGTTTTCTAAAGGGCCAAAGTCGATACGTAACTGCGTTTTGGACGCATACATTTCTGTCACGTCCGGACAAAACAAGAGGTCGCAACCCGTTTTTTGAAGTAATTCGGTGTCTTTGCTTAAGGTTCTAGGGTATTTGGCAAGGTCATCGGCTTTGTTAAACTGGGTAGGATTGACAAAAATACTACAGACCACAACATCACAAATCGCTTTTGCTGAAGCAATTAAAGATAAATGTCCTTGGTGTAATGCGCCCATGGTGGGTACAAAGCCAATTGTTTTTTGCTCCGCTTGATGTTGTTGTAATACTAACTGTAAGTCTTTTGTCGTTGATACTACGCGCATATACAATTTATTCTAGTGATTAATTTAATCATTTAATCGGTCAATATTACGTTTAAAAACTTAAAAACTTGAATATGTGGAGAAAAAAATGTAATTTTACGAACCCTAACCTATGAGCAAATCTTTGTAGTTAGTTAAACGAGCCCTATGTCTAAAGTAAGAGTTTTGTATGTAGCCAGTGAAATGAATCCATTTCTGGAAACAAGTAAAGTTGCTGATTTCTTAAGAAAGTTGCCTCAGGAAATCCAAGAAAGGGGAATGGAAGTGCGAATTTTAGTTCCTCGTTTTGGTATCATAAATGAAAGAAAAAACAGGTTGCACGAAGTGGTAAGGTTATCAGGCATCAACATTTCTGTTGGTGATGAAGAAAAACCTCTGATTATTAAAGTCGCCTCGGTACCAAACGCCAAATTACAAGTGTATTTTATTGACAATGATGACTATTTTCA
>JBEAZU010000408.1:0-3273 GCA_041169945.1 Bacteroidota bacterium | reverse complement strand
ACTTAATACTTTGTACTTTATACCTTGTACCAAAATTTGATATCAGTCTTAGGTATTAATTATCAAGTACAAAGTTGTTATACCTGTTACCTCATAACTTAATACTCATAACTTAATACTTTGTAATCAATACTTTGTACCTTATACCTAGTACTTAATACTTAATACTTTGTACCTAATACCTTGTACCTAATACCTTGTACCTAATACCAAAAAAATGAAGTCCTTCTATCCCGGCCCATCCACCTTGTTTCCTGAGGTTCGACACTATTTGACTGAAGTGTATGACAGTGGTATTTTGTCTGTCAACCACCGTAGTCCGGAGTTTGTGGCTTTGTCACAATCTTGCATCGGCTTACTGAAAGCGAAGCTTCAAATTCCCGAAGACTATACCGTATTTTTTACTTCTTCCGCTACCGAATGTTGGGAAATTATTGCCCAATCTTTGGTGATTAATCAAGCTTTTCATGTATACAATGGCGCTTTTGGAGAGAAATGGGCCGACGTAACCCAGGAAATAATCGGCAAAGAAAATTGCCACCGATTGCCTTTTGGCTTGAATGAAGTGTTGCAGGTTCAAAACCTGGAATCTCTTGATGGCGCTGATATGTTTGCACTTACACACACAGAAACCAGCAATGCGACTTGTTTGCCCGAAGGATTTATAGAAAGTGTAAGACTTGAATACCCGCAACTATTCATTGCTGTGGACGCCACTTCAGCTATGGGAGGCGTACAATTGCCTTTTGCTTCCGCTGATATCTGGTTTGCATCGGTACAAAAATGTTTTGGTTTGCCTGCAGGAATGGCCATCATGGTTTGTTCGCCAAGGGTAAGAGAAAGATGTGGTTCAAATACGAAACGATACAATGATTTGTCGGCCATGTTTGAGCGCATGGATGCCTGGCAAACCACTTATACGCCCAATGTTTTGGGTATTGCTTTGTTGGCAAAAGTATTGGCAGAGAGAAATTGGGACGATACAGATTTGAAAAATAGGGCAAAAGATTGGTATGATTTTATAGCCCAACATACACCACTTGGCACCTTGTTGGTTTCAGAACCTAGAGTTCGTTCGCATACGGTAATTGCTGTTCAGGCTCCTGAATTACTACTCCACAACATTAAAACCCAAGCCAAACAAGCAGGGTTTTTACTAGGAAACGGTTATGGAAAATGGGCTAAAGAAACTTATAGGATCGCCAACTTCCCTGCAATAAGTGATGGTGATTTGGAGGCCTTAAAAGGATGGCTGAAAAATGCATTCAAAAACCAAATCATCTAAGGTTGCAGATGTTTTATCTGAAATTTATTATCCCTTTACTTTAATTAAACCATATATTTTATGGCTAACTACTTTAAGAAATTCAGATTTTGCCGTAGTAATTTTAGAAAGGATAAGACTATCGTGGACTGTAAATATTTTATGGATACGAATAAAACTTTTTAACGGTAATGGATTTAAACAATCTGAATCTTCAATGGTAATGCTTAGTGCGTCAGTATTTATTTTAGACGTAATTTGTACCAATATATAATCTCCGGTTTTATTGATTGTCGCATTTGAAATAATCAATGCAGGTCGTTTTTTAAAAGCAGAACCATCCGTAAAAGGAAAATTTACCACTACAATATCACCTTGGTTATACATGATTTACAGTAAATTATCCCAACGACTGTCTTCATCCGAAGCCCAATCTTTAGCTAAGGATTTTTCATTTACCAAAACAGTAGAAAGTTGGTTTTTATTCTCTGAAGTATCATTGAAAAATTCGGCTATTAATTGTGTTTTTAATTCTTCATTTTTAATAGATTTCAAAGTTTGTTCAATCACAAAAAATCTTTTATCAAGAGGTAAGCGCTGAATTTCCTGTATAATGGTTTTGATTTGCATGTCCTTGATTTTTATTGTTGGGAACTACTAAGTTTTCAACGCTTTATGATGGTTTAAGTTCAAAATTAAAGCGTAAAATATTCAGTTAAAATGGAATATATTTTAGCTTAATGTATATGCTAAAGTATAAATAGAACTTTAATACATTTGTCTTTGCAACAAATATAAGTTTTCTTTTTAATCTGTAAATAACTTTTTCTATCATCGAATAAAATTTGATATTACACTAAAACCAACTTATGCCAACTTATATTGCTATGCTTCGTGGAATAAATGTCAGTGGACAAAAACTTATCAAAATGGCAGACTTGAAAGACTTGCTTGCCTCACTTCAACTGACCGATATTCGTACCTATATTCAAAGTGGCAATGTGGTTTTTGAAGCAGAGGAAACGGATGAGGTATTGTTGGCGAAAAGCATAGAAGCCAAAATCAAAGAAAAGTATGCCTTTGAGGTCCCTACCATTGTACGAACAAGAGAGGAATTGTTGGCTATTATACAAATGAATCCATTTGTGGTGAATGAAGAAGATAATTTCTCCAAACCGTATGTTATTTTTCTTGAAAATAATCCTGATCCTGAACGTGTTAATGTTGTAATGGGGTTTAATTCTGAAAACGAAATTTTCCAAATAATTGGAAGAGAAGTGTATGTTACGTATAAATCAGGAGCAGGAAAGTCAAAACTTACCAATACATTTTTTGAAACCAAACTAAAAACCAAAGCAACCAGCAGGAATTGGAATACGGTAAACAAACTTAGCGATTTCTAAACAACTTCTGCTTTAGGAATTTCATGCATCAGTACTTTGTCAATTCTGATACCGTCCATGTCAATGATTTCAAAAGTGTAGTTTTCGACCGTAAATTTCTCTCCTGTTTTAGGCAGCGCTTTTAAGGTATTCAAAACAAAACCCGAAATAGTGGTGTAATGTACATGGTCTTCCTCTATGATTTCGCGTTCAAAATATTGGTTGATTTCAAAAATTAAGGTTCTTCCATCAATCAAATAAGAGCCATCTTCACGTTTAATAATGTCTTGTTCGTTCGAGCCATCCTCATCCGGCAAATCGCCCACAATGGCTTCTATCAAATCGTGTAACGTAATGATGCCTTTGATACTCCCGTACTCGTCAATCACGGCGCCGATGTATTGTTTCTTGTTTTTAAACTGGTTTAAAATTTCAAATGCAGGCGTGTTTTGGGTAATATAAATTGGCTCCACAATGATGTTGGCAAGTGAAAAATGGTCGTCTTTGTAATTTTCCCAAAAATCTTTTACCGTCAGCACACCTTTAATTTTGTCCAAACTGCCATCACTCACAATGAATTTGGAGTGTGAACTGTCTCTCAGTTGGTTGAGAATGGTTTCATTGTTT
>JBEAZU010000407.1:0-3915 GCA_041169945.1 Bacteroidota bacterium | reverse complement strand
ATACTTGCTATTTTTGGAGGTATTGTTGGGGTATTATGGTACGGTGCCCAATTGGTCTCCGCAGACGAAATGAGTATTGGGGCATTGACTTCTTTTATTATTTATACCACTTTTATTGGGGCTTCAGTAGGCGGAATAGGGGAAATTTATGGCCAACTTCAAAAAACGATTGGCGCTTCTGAACGATTACGAGAATTGCTGCTCGAACAGGCTGAGCCTACAAACCTACTTAAGGCAACCGATACCACCATTGCCATTGGTGCCATTCGTTTTCAACAGGTACATTTTTCTTATCCTTCACGTCCTGAAATGGAAGTGTTGAAAGGCATTACTTTTGAAATTCCACAAGGGCAAAAAATAGCCTTGGTTGGCCAAAGTGGCGCCGGAAAATCAACCATCATGCAATTGCTGCTAAGGTTTCATGAAGTCACCAAAGGAGAAATTAGCATTGACCATCAAAATATCAACACCATACATTTACCTACCTTAAGAAATAGTATTGGCGTAGTGCCACAAGAAGTGATTTTATTTGGTGGTACCATCAAAGAAAATATTGCTTACGGCAATCCAAGTGCTTCAGAACAAGACATCCTGCAAGCAGCCACGCAAGCCAATGCGATTCATTTTATCCAAAGCTTTCCTGAAGGCTTTGACACCTTGGTGGGCGATAGAGGAATCAAACTTTCTGGTGGTCAAAAACAACGCATTGCCATTGCCAGGGCCATCCTTAAAAATCCTAAAATATTAATCTTAGATGAAGCCACGAGCGCGCTTGACAATGAGTCAGAAGTACTCGTGCAACAAGCCTTGGAAAATTTAATGCAAAACCGAACCACCATTATTATTGCCCATCGCTTGTCTACAATTCGACATGTAGATACTATATTTGTATTTAACGAAGGCACCATTAAGGAGCAAGGAAACCATGAGACTTTGTCAAAAATTGAAAATGGTTTTTACGCCAATTTGCTAAAGGTAAGTTCGCTGACTGCGGTGTAGGGAGTTTAGCGTACTGCGTACTGCGTTTAGCGTTTTCAAAATGAATTGTAAACTGATTATTGAATTTATTTCTTCAAAACACTAAACTGAGAATTCTAAACTAAATTATAACTGATTATTACATCATCAACTAAAACGCTCAACGGAGAACGCTCAACTAACAAAAAAAATATGCAATTAACCTTTTGGGGTGCCGCCCGACAAGTAACAGGAAGTATGTATCTGTTGGAATTAAATGATGGGTACAAAATACTAATTGATTGTGGGTACGATTTAGACAAAGAAGCAGAAAAATGTTCGCCTCATCCCGATTATTATTTCCCTTTTGATCCTTCCACCATTGATTTGGTATTGCTTACCCATGCCCATGTCGATCATTCTGGAAATATTCCCAATTTATTTAGATATGGCTATACCGGACAAGTATTATGTACCAAGCCCACCTTCTTTTTAACGGAAATATTACTCTATGATAGTGCTTTACTGAACCGTAAAAAATTAGAATACCAACGCAAAACGGCCAAGAGAAACAGCAATAAATCGGTGTACAAAGCAGATGGTATTTACCTTGAAAAACAAGTTGAAGGTACCCTTGAAAACTTTGTAACCATAGGGTTTAATAAAAGATTTGAAGTGCGTCCCGGTTTTGTGGTAGAGTTTATTCCTGCAGGGCATTTACTTGGCGCCGCTCATATCATCGCAACAGTTACCGAAAACGAAGCCATCAAAACCATAGGATTTTCGGGCGATATTGGCAGAAAAAACTACCCCTTGTTGCCAAATCCTCAAAAGATGCCTCCGGTCGATTATTTGATTTGTGAAACCACCTATGGCAATAGAACCCACAAAGCAACCAATGAATCGGCAGAAGAAATTCTCGAAAAAATTATCTATAAAACTTGTGTAGAAGTACGAGGAAGGCTAATTATTCCGGCCTTCAGTGTGGGCAGAACGCAAGCGGTTTTGTTTGTATTGAATAAAATATTCAAAAAAAATAAATTAAGACCACTTAAGATTTTTGCCGATAGCCCCATGGCCATCAAAAGCACCAATACTTATGCCATGTTTAAATCAGAATTAAACAGCGAAGCGCGTGGATTTGATGACACCCATGGCAGTATGTTTGATTTTGACAATTTACATTACGTCGATAATTTTAAACAAAGTAAACAAATCAGTAATTACCATGAACCATGCATTATTCTTTCTTCTTCTGGAATGATTACGGGTGGTAGAATTGGTTACCATCTACAAAAGAACTTAGGAAATCCTTATTGCACGGTGTTAATGATAGGATATGCCGCTGAAAATACCCCTGGGCATGATTTGATTTCAGGAAAAAATACCATCACCCTCAAGGGCAAAGAAATAAACATTGCTGCTAATATTGAAGTAACAGATATTCTCAGCGGACATGCAGGTAAAGATGATTTAATAGATTTTGTTAAAAACCAAGAAGCTTCAAGCCTTAAAAATATATTTCTCGTGCATGGTGAAGCCAATAGTATGGACGAATTTAAAGCTACTATCGGTGCATTAGGCTATCACAAAGTGATTTGCCCTCAGAAAGGTGAAAGCTTTACACTATAAATATGCTTTTCAGAAGGTTAGGTAGGGTCTTAACCTTCTGAAAAAAATTGGGCTACCAAAAATCAGATGGGCTAATAATTCCTTCCAGTTGATTTAATCGATAGCCCAATACAAATTCATAGGTAGGTCCAGCATACGATTTTAGATTCGAAACGGTAACATCATAGGAAACACCTACTTCCACTTGTTTGGCAATTAAGACCCCTGCTAAAAAAACAATAGCATCTTTGTTTCTATAACTTACGCCACCCCATAACTTACCATCATATTTGATTTTAGCATTTAAATCAACTTGAAGTACACTGTTAGAGTATTTGATTAAGGTAGAAGGAATAACTTTGGTTTCTTTATTTAATTTAATGCCATAACCACCAGCTAAATAATAATGACGGTTAAGTGTAGCATTTAAATTGTCAGGAACATCTGCATTTAATTTTGAATCAAACATTTGTGTGGTAGAAATTCCTGCAAAATAATCATTCGAATAAAACCACAACCCTATACTTCCGTCAGGAACAATACTACTAAAATTAGCGGCATTGATGGCGTCGTCATCTTTAGACTGTGCCGAACCAAACACTGGATTTAAACTGTATTGAATTGCTCCTGCCATAATTCCTAAAGACAAATAATGTTTAGGATCTAAAGGTAAATGGTAGGCATAAGAAGCATAACCCGACACACGACTTAATTGACCAGTAGTTTGTCCGCTAAATAAACCTCCAACGGAATGGTGGTCAAGCATTTGTTTGTTGGCTCTTTTCCCATTATGAGCACCATGTAGCTTCCCAATGGGGGCATGTGCCGATACATAGTAATTTTTAGGGGCTCCTTCAATGCCTGCCCATTGTTGTCTGTAAGATGCTTTAATGTCTATAAAATCTTCGGTACCACTCACTGCAGGATTCACCATGTAATAGTTTAACATATACTGGCTAAACTGACTTTGTTGTTGTGCATGAATAGTGAGTGCCGCTGTAATGAGCACCAAAAGCAATGTTATTTTCTTAATTACGTTTCTAACCTTCATACGCACTGGTTATTTGATGGGCTTGATTCTTATATACTGTTGAGGCTACTATTGTAAGTTACCTTTTCAAATTTATTTAACTTACAACTTGCTTACGTGGTTTACTAGACTAGGTTTATCTCCAAACTTTTCTCCTTACCTCACCACGGTCACCGCGCCGGCTTTGGAAGCGTATCCTGGTTTGTTTGGGGTAATGACATAGTAATACGTGGCAATAGGTACTTGTACGCCATCGCTTTTGCCGTCCCAAGGTTCTGTGAAGTAGCCTTTTGATTTGCTAAATACTTTTGTTCCCC